>NZ_JAJDMJ010000005.1:0-109233 GCF_020593585.1 Blautia sp. DFI.6.71 | reverse complement strand
TTAACAACAAAAAAATGCCGTATTTATGCGGCTTTTGGCGTTTCGCAAACGCCTATACACTTTTTAAAAGAAAAAGGAGATTTATTATTATGTGGGAAGCGATCAATTCTTTTTTGACAACAGTAGACAATCTGGTCTGGGGCGTGCCCCTTATGGTCCTGATCATGGCAGGTGGCATCCTGTTAACTGCCAGACTTGGACTTCTTCAGATACGAAGACTCCCCCTTGCATTAAAATGGATGTTTAAAAACGAAGAAGAAGGCGACGGTGAGATTTCCAGCTTTGCAGCTTTATGTACAGCACTGAGTGCCACAATCGGAACCGGTAATATCGTCGGTGTTGCAACTGCTGTCTGTGCCGGAGGTCCCGGAGCTTTATTCTGGATGATTCTTGCAGCATTCTTTGGAATGGCAACAAAATTTTCCGAAGGTCTTCTTGCAGTGAAATACCGTGTGGTAGCAGAAGACGGTCACAGCCTTGGCGGTCCTTTCTATTATATTGAGAAAGGTATGGGAACAAAATGGAAATGGCTTGCAAAGATCTTTGCATTCTTTGGTGTATGTGTAGGTCTTTTCGGAATCGGTACATTCAGCCAGGTAAATGGTATTTCCAGTGCAGTTCAGAACTTCTTTGATCCGAACAAATCAAACTGCGTAAATATTCCGTTTCTTGGAGAGTATTCCTGGGCAGTTGTAATTTCTTCCCTGATTCTTGCAGCCTGTGTTGCAGCAATCCTCATCGGTGGTCTGAAACGAATTGCAACAGTCAGCCAGATTATTGTACCGTTTATGGCGGTGATCTATCTGATCTTCAGTGTAGCGCTGATTCTTTTAAACATTACAGAGATCCCGGCAGCTATCGTAACAGTTGTGAAGGGAGCCTTTAATCCGTCAGCAGTGACAGGCGGTGTGGTAGGAACAATGATCGTATCCATGCAGAAAGGTGTGGCTCGTGGTATTTTTTCAAATGAAGCAGGTCTTGGTAGCGCACCTATCGCAGCGGCAGCAGCTCAGACAAAAGAGCCTGTACGTCAGGGTCTTGTAAGCATGACTGGTACATTTATTGATACGATCGTGATCTGTACAATGACAGGTCTTTCCATCGTACTGACAGGTGCATGGCAGGTAGAAGGTCTGGAAGGTGTTCAGGTAACAACCTATGCATTCCAGCATGGACTTCCGATCCCTGGACAGATTTCTGCATTTGTATTAATGATCTGTCTGGTATTCTTTGCATTTACTACAATTCTTGGATGGGATTATTACAGTGAAAGATGTCTGGAATATCTGACAAACGGACATAAGAAAACAATCCTTACATACCGCTGGCTTTACATTCTGGCAGTATTTATCGGACCGTACATGACAGTAAGTGCTGTATGGACGATCGCAGATATATTCAACGGACTGATGGCGATTCCGAATATGATCGCATTGTTCGCATTAAGTGGAGTGATCGTAAAAGAAACAAAAGCGTTCTTTGCAGCAGAAAAGCATAAAATGTAAGGAATCAAAAGTAATAAAATAACAGTAAATCCTCTGATTATGGAATTTATAGCAATCCTGATCAGAGGATTTTTTCTGCTTGCATTTGACTGATTATGACTTTTTGTGCAAAGTAAACCAAAATCAGTCATTATTTTTATGAATTAGTTTGATTGACTTTGGATGAATATGACAGTATACTAAGATCATAAACAAAAAACAGTCATGAACATGCAGAAAAGACATGACAATATGTACTTTTGGAATCTTTTGGTGAAAGTGAAATAAAGACTCCGAAAGGATACCAATATAAAACGGGAGGGCAAGAAGAGATGATTTACACAGTGACTTTTAATCCATCTCTGGACTATATCGTTTCGGTAGATGATTTTAAACTGGGGCTGACAAACAGAACAAGTTCAGAGCTGATGCTTCCGGGGGGAAAGGGAATTAATGTTTCCACAGTCCTTATGAATCTTGGGATTGAGAACACTGCACTTGGATTTACTGCAGGGTTTGTAGGGAAAGAAATTATCCGTAGATTACATGAGATGGGAGTGAAATCTGAGTTCATTCAGATTAGTGAAGGGGTTTCAAGGATCAATCTGAAACTGAAATCTATTGACGGAACCGAGATCAATGGTGCAGGACCGGTGATCAGCAAGGATAAAGTAGAGGAACTGATGAAGAAACTGGAAGAGCTTGGAGAAGGCGATGTACTTTTCCTGGCAGGCAGCATTCCATCTTCTATGCCGGATGACATGTATGAACAGATCATGGCAAGGCTGGATGGAAAAGGTGTGATGATCGTAGTTGATGCCACAAAGGATCTTCTGGTCAATGTTCTGAAATATCATCCGTTCCTTGTAAAACCAAATAATCATGAACTGGGTGAGATCTTCGGTGTAGAATTAAAAACAAGAAAAGATGTAATTCCTTATGGAAAGAAACTTCAGGAAAAAGGTGCAAGAAATGTGCTGATCTCCATGGCCGGCGAAGGTGCAGTTCTGGTAGCAGAGGATGGACAGGTATTTGAAGAACCTGCACCAAAAGGCAGGCTGGTCAATGGTGTGGGTGCAGGAGATTCCATGGTAGCAGGATTCGTTGCAGGCTGGATGGAGAAGAAGGATTACGAACATGCATTCCACATGGGAATTGCAGCAGGAAGTGCAAGTGCATTTTCTGAAAATCTTGCAACAAAGGAAGAAATAGAAGCGGTTTATCGTCAGATAACCGAAAAATAATAAAGGGGGAAGAAGAGATGAGAATAACAGACCTGCTTGACAGACGAAGCGTATCGTTAACAGCTGCTCCGAAAACAAAGTCAGAAACTCTGGATATGGCAGTTGATCTGATGGTAAAGAGTGAGAAGATCAGCGACCGTGAGGCTTATCGTAAACAGGTATATTTAAGAGAAGAAGAGAGCACAACAGGTATTGGCGAGGGAATTGCCATTCCTCATGGTAAATGTGATGCAGTTAAGAAGCCGGGACTTGCGGCAATGGTCATCAAAAATGGTGTAGAGTTTGAGGCACTGGATGATGAACCTGTAACCTTATTATTCCTGATCGCAGCGCCGAATACAGAGGATAACATTCACCTGGATGTACTCAGCAAGCTCTCTGTGATGCTGATGGATGAGGAGTTTACAGAATCTCTTCGCAATGCATCGTCTGTAGATGAGTTTATGGATATTATTGACAGGGCAGACAGTGAAAAGAAAGATATTGATGAGAGACTGGCAGATACCGGATCAGCAGAAGGAACACAGGCTAAGATCCTTGCTGTTACTTCCTGTCCTACAGGTATCGCACATACGTACATGGCAGCAGAAGGAATTGAAAAAGCTGCAAAAGCAAAGAACTGTTTTGTAAAGATCGAAACCCGCGGATCCGGCGGTGCAAAGAATGTGCTGACAGATCAGGAGATTGCTGATGCAGACTGTATTATTGTCGCAGCAGATGCCAAGGTTCCCATGGAACGTTTCGATGGTAAAAAAGTGATCGAATGTCAGGTATCCGACGGAATCAGTAAAGCAGATCAGCTCATTGACAGAGCAATCAATGGGGATGCACCGGTCTACCACGCAGCAGCCGGTTCCCAGACATCTTCTGCCGGTAACAAATCCGGCGGCAGTGTAGGACATAAGATCTATATGCAGCTGATGAATGGCGTATCTCATATGCTTCCGTTGGTTGTAGGCGGTGGTATCCTGATCGCCATTGCGTTCCTGATCGATGGATTAAGTGTAGATTTAAGTGCGCTTCCGGCAGATCAGAGAGCAAACTTCGGTACCATTACTCCGGTAGCGGCTCTGTTTAAAGGAATCGGTAATACAGCATTCGGATTCATGCTTCCGATCCTTGCCGGATTTATTGCAATGGCAATCGGTGACAGACCGGCACTTGCACTTGGTCTGGTAGGCGGTATGATGGCAGCCAACGGTAAATCTGGTTTCCTTGGAGCTTTGCTTGCAGGCTTTGCAGCCGGATATATTATTCTTGGACTTCGTAAATTATGTGATAAACTTCCGGAAGCCCTGGAAAAGATCGCTCCTGTTTTAATCTATCCTGTAGTTGGAATTCTTGTTATGGGACTCCTGATGACATTTATTGTAGAGCCTGTTATGGGCGGTATCAACACAGGTCTGAATAATGCCTTGACAGGAATGGGAAGTTCTAGTAAAGTAATACTTGGCATTGTGCTTGGCGGAATGATGGCTATTGATATGGGTGGTCCGTTCAACAAAGCAGCATATGTATTCGGAACAGCTGCAATTGCAGCAGGTAACTATGATATTATGGCAGCAGTTATGATCGGCGGTATGACACCTCCCTGTGCAATTGCACTGGCAACACTGCTGTTTAAGGATAAGTTCACAAAAGAAGAGAGAGATGCAGGTCCTACCAACTTTATCATGGGTCTTGCATTTATTACAGAAGGTGCGATTCCGTTCGCAGCATCTGACCCCCTTCGTGTACTTCCATCCTGTATCGTAGGATCTGCGGTGGCAGGAGCGATTTCCATGGCATTCGACTGTACACTGATGGCACCACACGGTGGAATTTTCGTATTCCCAGTGGTTGGAAACGCAGTTATGTACCTGGTCGCACTGGTTGCGGGAACAGTAATTTCTGCAGTTCTGCTTGGCCTCTTAAAGAAGAAAGCAGCATAAGCACCGAAATAAGAAAAGCAATAACAAAAAATTAAAATAAAGAACATGGAGGATATCAAAATGAAAGAATTTAAGTATGTGGTTACAGACAACGAAGGAATCCACGCACGTCCGGCAGGAGAACTTGTAAAACTGGTAAAAGGTTTTGAATCCACTATCTCCATCGAAAAAGAAGGTAAAAAAGTAGACTGCAGAAAACTTCTTGCACTGATGGGGCTTGGCGTTAAGAAAGGTCATGAAGTAACATTCACAATTGAAGGCGCTGATGAAGAAGCAGCATACGAAGCAGTAAGCAAATTCATGCAGGAGAACCTGTAATTCACAGAATTAAATATAAGAAACTGACAGACAGGAGATGATGCATTCATCTCCTGTTTCTGTTATAATGAGATATCAGGTTACTGTTCACACATCACTATCCCGCGAGGTGTTTTGGCATGAATATGCCAAAATCCCGAGACATACAAGCCAAAATTCCATTGCCGCAGGCAATCTGGAATGAATTTTGGCTACGTTACTGTGAACGGAGTGAACAGTAACGTAGAATTGCGGGAGCTGCGAAGCAACGGAGCAATTCGTAGATATCGGAGAAAATAATCAGAAGTAAACAATCAAAGTAAATATATAATGGAGGCAGAAGCATATGCTTACAGAACAGAGATTTGACATTATTCTGAAGCTTCTGGAAGAAAGAAAAAGTATTACAGTAACAGAACTGAGAGAACTTCTGGACGCATCAGAGTCCACAGTGCGCAGAGACATCACTGCACTGGACAAAGCAGGAAAACTTACCAAGGTTTTCGGCGGCGCAGTAGCATTAAATCATAAAGTAACTGCCTATGAACCGACAGTAGCGCAGAAATCAGAATTAAATAAAGAAGAAAAGCAAAAGATCGCAAAATATGCAGCCAGTCTGATCACACCAGATGATTTCGTTTATCTGGACGCAGGAACCACCACTGGTCTGATGCTGGAATATCTGGAAGGTGTAAAAGCTGCCTTTGTCACCAATGCAGTATCCCATGCCCAGACTCTGGCAAAGATGGGAATCCGGGTTTACCTGATCGGAGGAGAACTTAAGAGTTCAACAGAGGCAGTCGTAGGCAGTCAGGCGATGCAGATGATCCAGATGTATCATTTTACAAAGGGATTTTTCGGAACCAATGGAATTACCAGAAGGGAAGGCTTTACCACACCGGATACCAGTGAAGCAATTGTAAAGAGTACTGCAATGAAGCAGTGCAAAGATGTATATATCCTGACAGATAAGTCAAAGTTTGGAGAAGTAAGTTCTGTCACATTCGGCGTGTTTACAGATGCTAAAATTCTTACAGAAGAAATTCCGGAGGAGTATGAGGACAGCAAAAATATTCTGAAAGTGAAATAAATAATGGATCAAATGCCGCCGGCAGACAGAGCAGGCAGGAATGATATTTAGATTGGAGAGATGTGGGATGAAGTTTGGGCATATTGGAGATCTGCATATTGGAAAAAGGGTGCATGATTTTTCCATGCTGGAGGATCAGAGATATATTCTGAATCAGATGATCAAAATTTTTGAGGAACAGAAAGTTGATGGAGTTCTGATCGCAGGGGATGTTTATGACAAGACAGTGCCGTCGGCAGAGGCAGTGCAGCTGTTTGATGAATTTATTACAGGATTGGCTAAAGCTAAGATCCCGGTGTACATGATCAGTGGAAATCATGATTCTGCAGAAAGGCTTTCCTTTGGGGCGAAGCTGTTTGAAAGTAGTGATATTTATATTTCGCAGGTCTATGATGGAGAGATGAAAAGGATTGTGTTAAAAGATCAGTATGGACCAATATCTGTATATCTTCTGCCCTTTTTGAAACCTGCGGCAGTACGCCATGCTTTACAGAGGGATGACATTAATACTTATGAAGAGGGTGTTATGGCTGCTCTGCAGGAGTGTGAGATCGATACGACACAGAGAAATGTGCTGGTGGCACATCAGTTTGTGACCGGAGCAGACAGAAGTGACTCAGAAGAAACATGGGTTGGTGGTCTTGACAATGTCAGTGCGGAAGTATTTAAGGATTTTGACTATGTGGCACTGGGACACATCCACAGACCTCAGAAAATGGGGAGAGAGACCTTGCGTTACAGTGGGACGCCGCTTAAGTATTCTTTTTCGGAAGCAGATCATAAAAAGTCAGTAACGATTGTGGAGCTTCTGGAGAAAGGAAATGTGAGGGTCAGTACAGTACCTTTGATTCCCAAACATGATATGCGTAAGCTGAGGGGAACTTATATGGATGTGACAGCGAAGGATCAATATACTACTGAAAATAAGATGGATTATCTTCAGATTACCCTGACGGATGAGGAAGATGTGCCGGGGGCACTTCAGAAGCTGCGTACTGTTTATCCCAATCTGATGCGTCTGGAATATGATAATAAACGAACACGTGAGAACCGGGAAGTTCAGGCAGTGGAGGCTCAGGAACAGAAGTCAGAGCTGGAACTGTTTGAGGAGTTTTATGAACTGTTAAATAATGAACCTATGAAAGAAGAACAGACAGAGTTTGTGGAGAAACTGATCCAGAATCTGAAGGAGGTGCGCGTATGAAACCATTGAAGCTGACATTATCTGCATTTGGTCCATATGCGGATGAGACTGTGATCGATTTTACACAGCTTGGAGGACAGGGACTTTTTCTGGTGACCGGAGATACGGGAGCAGGAAAAACGACGATCTTTGATGGGATTACATTTGCGTTGTACGGGGAGACAAGCGGAGGAGTCCGGGAGGCATCCATGCTCAGAAGCAAGTATGCAAAACCGGAAACACCTACCTATGCGGAATATATTTTTGAATATAAAGATGCAGTGTATACAGTGAAGCGAAGCCCGGATTATGAGCGCCCAAAGACCAGAGGTACCGGAATGACCACCCAGAAAGGGGAAGCATTGCTTACTTTTTCTGATGGAAGAGCTCCTGTGACAAAGCTGAAGGAAGTGAATCAGACAGTTACTGATCTGATCGGGTTAGATATGAAGCAGTTTACGCAGATTGCTATGATCGCACAGGGAGATTTCAGAAAATTGCTGCTGGCTGACACAGAGGAACGCAGCAACATTTTCAGAAAGCTTTTCCATACGGATATTTATAAGGTGATTCAGGAAAAATTAAAATTCGAGGCCGGTGGTCTGGACAAGGCGTATAAAGAGCTGTTGAGAAGTATCCGCCAGTATACGGAACAGGTCAGATATTCTACAGAAGACCAGTTGGGACAACAGTGGATATTGATGGAGAAGAATGGCTTTGAGGGAAATCTGGAAGAAGGTCTGGAAATCCTGGAGCAGTTTCTGAAGGTAGATAAAGAGACGCTGAAAAATTTGAATAAGCAGATTAAAGAGAACGATAAAGAACTGGAAAAAGTAAATCAGCTTTTGGGAAAGACTCATAAAGAAGCAGATGCAAAGGCAAGGAAGGAACAGCTTCTGCAAGAGAAAGAGGTATTGCTTCCGCAGTTGGAACAGGCACAAAAAGCTGCAGAAAATGGGGCAAAGGAACCTGATGAGATCCAACGCCTGATGCTTTCCATACAGAAAGAAAAAGAGAATCTGGAGCGTTATACAAATCTGGAAAATCTGCTCAGAGAAACAAAGAAGGCTTCCCTGCAGATAGAAAAGCTGGGAACGGACGGTACAGAGCTGCAGAATCGTCAGAAAGAAATGAAAGCTGTGCTTGAAGAAAAACAAAAAGAATATCAGACAACAGACGGTGCAGAAAAAGAAAAAGCAGAAACAGATTTCCGGAAAGAGAAAATAGATACTCTTTATGCAGGAATTTATAAGAATTGTGGAAATCTGGAGTTTCTTCAGACAAAAATCAGTGAACTGAAAACACAGTCCGGGCAGGAAGAACAACTTGCGAAACAGATAAAAAAGGATTTGACTGATCTGGAAGAGAAAATTGTTTCCGGTGGGAATCTGGAAATCAAAGAGAACAGTCTGGTCATACGTTTGCAGCAGATAGAGAAAATAGAAGATCAGCAGAAACGGTATCAGGATCTGGAAAAGGAAGCAGAGAGAAAAAAGAAGGGTTATCTGACCGCTTCTCAGAAACGGACAGAAATAAAAGAAATCCTGAACAAAATGGAGCAGGCCTATCTGGATGCGCAGGCGGGTGTTCTGGCAGCAGATCTTCAGGATGGGATGCCATGTCCGGTATGTGGTTCTGTTCATCATCCGAAGCTTACACAGATTCCGAAGGAAGTTCCCACAGAAGAACAGCTGAAAAAACAGAAAAAGTTAACAGAAGCTGCGGAAAAAGCGGCATCTGACGCAAGTGTGCAGGCAGGAGAGGCAACAGGACTGATGCAGCGCTGCAGGGAAGAATTGACAGAAGGGGTTAAAGGTTATATAGCGCAGTTTCTGCCAGAAGAGGAGACACAAGAGATACTTCGAAAGGAACTTCCTGATCATGAATTATGTTTATTTGTAAAAAATCAGGAAAGCAGTGTACAGACAGGATTGGAAGAAATCAAAAAACAGAAAAAAGTTCATCAGGATTTACTGAAGAAAAAAGAAGAGTTCATCACACAGTCAGAACAACATGCAAAAGAATTTCAGAAATTACAGATCAGTCTTGAAAAGAGGAAGAGCCAGCTGGAAAGTATTCAGGAACAGCTGCAGAATCAATTGGACGAACCTGTACTGACATGGATCCATGAAGAAGATATAAGACAGAGAATGAAAACTGATCCGGAACTGTCACAGGATTACAGCGGTGAAATAGTGTATCAAAAGGAAATCTGTAATGTATCACAGGCTTTGCTGCAGGGAAAGAGAGCAGCAGAATGGCTGAAACAGCAGCAAAATATTCTGGGACAGAAACAAAAGGATCTGACAGCACTTCTGGAACAGAGAAAACTTCTGGAGATGCAGATTGGTAAGACTCAGACAGAACTCACAACGATCACAGACCAGATCAATCAGAATCAGCAGCAGACAGCAGCAGAGAAATCCAGATATGAGCAGCTGCAGAAGCAGAGAGAGAATATGGAAAAAGAGCTGGGTGAAAGGACAAAGGAAGAAATCCTGTCTCAGATCCAGATTAAGACTGAGGAACAAAAGAAGCTTGAAATACATTATAAAACAGTAACAGAAGCGAGAGAAGTATTAGAAAAGAGAATGACAGAACTGGATTCGGTAATTGCATCTCTGACAGAACAGTTAAAAGAATCCATAAGTATTTCAGCTGAGGAACTGAATGCTCAGAAAGAAAACTTTGCACAGCAAAAGAAATCACTTTCAGAAAATCGTGATGAAATCCATGCCCGCCTGGAAATCAACAGTGACATGTATGAAAAAATCCGCAGACAGCAGACAGAACTTCTGAAAACGGAAACCCGCTGGAAGTGGATGAAATCTCTCTCAGACACTGCCAATGGTACGATCACGGGTAAGGCAAGGATCATGTTGGAAACTTACATCCAGATGCAGTATTTTGACCGCATTCTTGCGCGTGCCAATATCCGTCTGATGACCATGAGCAGCGGTCAATATGAGTTAGTTCGCAGGAAAGAAAACAAGAGCAGGGTAGGGAAAACCGGTCTGGAACTGGATGTAGTAGATCATTACAATGGAACTGTTCGAAGTGTCAAGACCTTATCAGGTGGAGAAACATTTCAGGCATCCCTGTCTCTGGCACTGGGACTTTCTGATGAAATTCAGTCAAGCTCCGGTGGAATCCAGCTTGATACCATGTTTGTGGATGAAGGTTTCGGATCTTTGGATGAAGATGCCCTTGATCAGGCAATCCGCGCATTGAAGGATCTCAGTCAGGGAAGCAGACTGGTGGGGATTGTTTCCCATGTAGCAGAGCTGAAAGAACGTATTGATAAGAAGATCATAGTAACAAAGAAACGGACAGAAGATGGAGTTGGAAGTACGATCTGTATAGAAGGATGAGATTTTATGGAATTGCTCTGCTGCAAAGCGGCTCCCACAATTCTCAATAAGAAATAGAGTAGAAAAACAGAGGGGATACAGTATGTATATTCCTCTGTTTTTTGCGATTTAAAAAATTACTAAAAAGTTATATAAAATTAACTTGACAGAATATCAGAGATAGTATATATTAAACTATAGAGTTAGATGCAAATAACTTAAGCTACTGACCAATCTGTTGAAGGTCTTTTTGCAGCAGTAAATTCAAGCCTTACAGCAAACAAAAGCAATAAAATGTTTCGTAAAGCTTTATTTTTTAATAAATGGTTAGTGCATTCTAACCGATATTTTGTTATTGAGAAAGGAATCATAACATGCTGGAGAAATCTGTGATCGAACATTGTTCACCTACATTAGCATCTATTAAAACCGGAAATCTTTTTACATATAAATATGAATCTGAGGAAGAATTATGGAAAAGCGTAGAAGGTTTTAATGAATGTGTAAGAGAAAAAGGCGTTTCCCTCACAGTACTTCGCAGGAGTGAGAAAAAGGCGCTGATTTATGTCTGCCGGTTCTCAAGCCTTGAAAGAGATCTGAAGAAACCTGGTGTTGCGAATTTCATAAAGAAGTATGGGTATGAGAGTACAGATCCTGCATATGCACTTGAGAGACTGAGAAGCCGCCTGGCCCAGAGAGAAGATTTTCCTCATGAAATCGGATTGTTTCTGGGATATCCACTGGGAGATGTGATCGGATTTATCAAGAATGCAGGGCAGAACTGTAAATGTGTAGGTTGTTGGAAGGTTTACTGCAATGAATGTGAGGCAATAAAGGCTTTTGCCAGATTTAAGAAATGTACCAACGTGTATGTACGTCTTTGGAATCAGGGAAGAAGTGTACGCCAGCTGACAGTAGCTGCGTAAGGAAGAAGCTATATACAGTAATATAGCAGGGACGGAGAGTCCATTTAAGAATCAGTATAATAGAAAAGCCGTATGACTTTTTATTATAATATAAATCATGGCTTTGCGGCAAAGAAAAAGCAGAGCGAATTTAAGGAGGATTTTAATCATGAGTAAAGTAGCAGTTGTATATTGGAGCAGCACAGGAAACACAGAGGCAATGGCAAATGCAGTTGCAGACGGAGTTAAGGGAAAAGGCGGCGAGGCTGTTCTTCATACTTGTGAGGATTTTGACGGATCTAAAGTAACTGAATATGATGCAATTGCTTTTGGATGCCCGGCAATGGGAGATGAAGTTCTGGAAGATACAGAGTTCGAGCCGATGTTTGATGGATGTAAAGATGCACTCAAAGGCAAAAATATCGCTCTTTTTGGTTCTTACGGATGGGGAGATGGCGAATGGATGCGCAACTGGGAAGATTCCTGCAAGGAAGCTGGTGCAAACCTTGTATGTGAAAGTGTGATCTGCCAGGAAGAACCAGATGATGAAGCTACAGAAGCATGCAAAGCACTGGGTGCTGCATTAGTATAATTGAAATAAATATGAGAAAATAATGATTTACGTAATAAATCAGCGGGTTCTAAATATTTAAAGTGCGAAAAAGAGACTGTTTACATATTAAGATGTAGCAGTCTCTTTTATAGTTTTGCTAAATTAAGTAAGTCTCCTGCATTAATTACGAAGGATAATGAGCAGCGGATGGGAAATTACTTATACCGGGAAAAGTGCAAGCCTCTTCTTATAAACTGCGAGACAGTTATTTGGCGTAGAGCTACATAACGAAATCGGGGAATAGTATCGTACAGATAATAATCAAGTCAAAAGTGTTTCGTGTTCATGGAGCGTACGATATTCTCTTGGCGTACATCCATAACATTCCATAAAATATTTAAATGAATAACTTAAATGATTAAATCCGCACAAGATAGCAATCTCTGTTATGCTTTTCTGCGTAGTGCACAGGAGACGGCAGCTGATCTTTAATCGGTAGGTATTGAGAAAATCCACAGGAGACTGCTGCATATAATGTTTAAATATCTGGCAGCATTTACTCCTTCCTACATGACCGGCGGCTGCAATATCCGTAAGAGATATTTTCTCAGGATAATGCTGATAAATAAAGGATACCATATCTTTCTGAATGTTCAGTTCCTGTTCGGACTCTGATTTATTTTTTGCAGCTGACAGCAGATCAGTGCGGATAAGAAAGCTCCATAGTTCCAGCATACAGCTTATAACACCTAATTCATAACCTGAATCAGAATCTTCTTTCAACAGGAGAACTTCCTGTAAATATCTGCCGACTTTCACCCCTGCTTCATCATTTGAGTAAAAATGATGAAATTCCAGGCTGGTGTTTTCGAAAAAAGGAAGAAAATATTTTTCCTGTAATATCTGGTTATTCCCAAACAAAGAAGGGTGAAACAGAATACAGAGAAAATAGCAGTCCTGTTGTTCAAAAGCATATCCGTAATGCATCTGTCTTGCATTGACCATCAGGGAATCACCTTCATTTAAGATAAGTCTTTTTCCGTTCACATAATATCTCATTTTTCCAGTGATAATATAGATCCATTCAATATCATCATGCCAGTGGCAGGGAGCACACATGTTATAATAAGAAGCAAGATGTGCCGCCCGGATATACAAAGGAATTCCGGCATGATCATAAGGAACTACTTCTGAAGAATCTGGCATAAGTTCTGTTCTGATTAATCCCATAAATTCACCTCGCGTACGATTTTTATAAAAAATAAGGACTATTCTGATAGATTACTGTATCTGAGAATACTATAATTATAACATCTGCAGATGTAAAAAATCAATCAGAGGGATATGATGGAATCAGAAAAAAGAATTTTTTACAGAAAGCTATGGGGACTGGTATTTCCAATCGCAATCCAGAATCTTATGACTGCGCTGGTAAGTGCTTCTGATGCGTTTATGCTGGGATTTGTCAGCCAGACATCATTATCTGCTGTTTCACTGGCAACACAGATACAGTTTGTACATAATCTGTTTATGCTTGCCCTTACGATTGGCGCGACAACTCTGGCTGCGCAGTACTGGGGAAAAGGCGATACAGATTCAGTAGAGGAGATTCTGGCAATCGTTCTTAAAATTTCTATGGCTGTATCAGTTGTATTTTTTATAGCTGCAATGTTTTTTTCGGGATTTCTTATGAGAATATTTACGAATGACATAAGATTGATTCAGGCAGGAATTCCGTATCTTCGAATTGTGAGTGTTTCTTATCTGTTTATGGGATTTTCGCAGATTTATCTCTGTATTATGAAAAACAGCGGAAGAACTGCAAAGAGTACCATCTATGGATCAGTAGCGGTTGTGATTAATATTGGATTTAATGTGATATTTATTTTCGGGCTGGCGGGATTTCCTGCTATGGGAATTGCGGGGGCTGCACTTGCAACTACAGTTTCCAGGGCGCTTGAATTGCTACTGACTATTTATGAAAATATGCACCGTTCATTAGTATGTGTCCGACTAAAATATATCCGAAACAGCTCGAAGAAACTGAAAAAGGATTTCTGGCACTATACGACACCTGTTCTTGGAAATGAACTGGTCTGGGGATGTGGATTTACCATGTTTTCGGTTATTATGGGACATCTGGGCAGTGATGCGGTGGCCGCCAATTCCGTAGCAAATATTCTGAAAAATATTATCGCATGTGTATGTAATGGAATCGGAATCGGAGCTGGTATTATTGTCGGAAACGAGCTTGGAAAAGGCGAGATGGAACGGGCCACGGAATACGGAAACAGACTTTTTAAGCTTGCGGTATTTGCAGGCGCAGTTTCAGGGCTTATACTTTTGGCAGTGAGCCCGGTTTTAAGGATATTTACGGGCAGTCTCAGTGCACAGGCACATTCTTATTTAAAGAATATGATGTATATCTGTACCTATTATATGATAGGAAAGTCGGTGAATGCTACAGTGATTGCCGGTGTATTCTGCGCAGGCGGAGACACGAAATTTGGACTGAAATGTGATGCAGTAACGATGTGGGTGATTCTGATCCCGATAGGGATGATAACAGCATTTGTGCTGAAACTTCCGATCATGGTGGTTTATTTTATTATCAGCATGGACGAGATAATAAAACTTCCTGCTGTATATAGACATTACAAAAAATATAACTGGGTGAGAAACCTTACAGAACTCAATTAAATCAGAATATAAATGCTTGGAAATAGTGTAACTATTAAGGCTTCTGGCACATCATTTACAAAATAATGATGTGATAAGGTTGTGCAGGGTATTTAACAGTTAAAAATAAAAACGTAAAGGAGAAGATAACAAATGAATCAGAGAGAAAGAATGTTAAGCGGACTTCCGTACAAAGCGTGGTTAGATGGGCTTGAAGAGGACAGACAGGCATGCAAACAGAAGATTTATGATTTTAATCAGCTGCCACCATCCAGGCAGAGCAAGGAAGCACCTCAGATGATAAAAAATATTTTTGGAAAAACAGGCGAAAATGTCTGGGTGGAAGCACCATTCCACTGTGACTATGGCTGGAACATTGAAGTAGGTGAGAATTTCTATTCCAATTATAATCTGACAATCCTTGATGTGGGAAAAGTAACATGTGGAAAAAATGTTCAGATCGCGCCAAATGTCTCCATTTATACAGCGGGTCATCCGGTTCATCCGGACAGCCGTAATTCAGGATATGAATACGGAATTCCTGTAACAGTGGGAGATAATGTATGGATCGGCGGAAATACAGTGATTCTTCCGGGTGTTACCGTTGGAAGTAATGTAGTGATCGGTGCAGGAAGTGTAGTATCCAAAGATATCCCGGATAATACGATCGCAGCTGGAAATCCATGTAAAGTAATCCGCAAGATTACAGACGAAGACAGAATCTATTACTTTAAGAAACAGAAATTTGATGATGAGGCGTGGGAAGAAGTAAAGAATAAAAATAAATAGCAGAACTGACAGTTTGCCTATGCCAAAATCCCGAGACATACTTTGCGAAGCGTGTTGCTGTGAACGGAGTGAACAGTAATCAATTCCACAAAATACAGGTAAATAATAGACAGGAGATGATGCATTCATCTCCTGTTTATGTTACAATGAATATGATAAATATGGGAGTTGTTCAGTAATGGAGCAATTTGCAGATATCAGGGTGGATAGAGTGAATATACAGATGGAGGCAGAAGATGCTGACAGAACAGAAATTTGACATTATCTGAAAAAGGAGAGAGAAAATGAGTCTGAAAATTGAAAAGAAAAATGAAGGAACAAAAGATACGGTATTTTTGACCGGGAGATTAGATACAGCAACTGCACCTGAATTGGATACTTTTGCCGAGAAAGAGTTGATCAATACTCAGGAACTTGTATTGGATTTTGCAGGGCTTGAATATATTTCATCAGCCGGCCTGCGTGTTATTCTGAAAATGCAGAAATTTATGAATGTAAAAGGAACTATGAAATTGATTCATGTGAGTGATATCATACAGGATGTATTCGATATTACGGGATTTGCAGACATACTGTCAATCGAATGACTGTGGTTGTAAAGATACAGAACTGCACAGCGAAAAGGGGGATTCTATTTACCTGAACTGAATGAAGGAAGGAGAAGTGGATTTGAAAAGTATTACAGAAGAAGCAAAAATAGAGAATATAGCGGTAATTACAGATTTTGTAAATTCCATACTGGAAGCAAATGGATGTTCTGCAAAAGTACAGATGGAGATAGATATTGCGATAGATGAGATATTTGGCAATATTGCCTATTATGCTTATACGCCAAAAACTGGAGAGGCAACTGTACAGGTTGAAATAAAGAATTTTCCTGAAAGACTGGAACTGACGTTTATAGACAAAGGCATTCCTTATAATCCATTAGAAAATAAAGATCCGGATGTTACCCTGGATATAGAAAAAAGAAAAATCGGGGGGCTTGGAATTTTTCTGGTTAAGGAAATGATGGATGAGGTTTCATATGAATATGCAGACGGGAAAAATATATTGAAATTAAAAAAGAATTTATAGATTTCATACATTGTAAGTGTATATTGCTATTCATGAACTTTTGAATAACTGCGCGTCGCATTATAGTTACTGTGGAGTGGACTGCAGCGATTTATGTGCTCATATGTTGCAAAATGACAGAAAAGAGGAGTTTTTGCGCATGACAATTCGGAAAATGTATGATATGATGAACTTATAAATATCAATTTGTAACTGTAAAAATATTATATTGTAAAAAAACACACACAATTACCCGCAAAATAAGAAATTTAGACGCAAGATTGTTCGAGAAATCAACTTGTCGGCACACTAACAGGAAATATGGGTAGAAAATATCTGTAAGAAATATGTATAAAATAATATGTAATCAGGAAGGAGATATAAATTATGGGATTGATCAAAGTAGCAGCCGGTGCATTTGGCGGAACAATGGCAGATCAGTGGAAGGAGTTTTTTTACTGCGATGCAATAGATAAAGATGTTCTGGTTGTAAAGGGTGAGAAGAGAGTAGGCGGACGTTCTTCCAACAAAAAAGGCAGCGATAATATTATTTCAAGCGGTTCCGGAATTGCTGTTGCAGATGGTCAGTGTATGATCATCGTAGAACAGGGAAAGGTTGTGGAGGTTTGTGCAGAACCCGGACAGTTTACCTATGATGCATCCACAGAACCAAGTATTTTTGCCGGAAGTCTGGGAGAGGGGATCCACAGGACTTTTGATACAGTAAAGAAGCGTTTTACATTTGGCGGCGATACAGGCAAAGACCAGAGGGTTTATTATTTTAATACAAAAGAACTGGTAGATAATAAATTCGGAACAGCAAATCCAATCCCATTCCGGGTAGTTGACAGAAATATCGGTCTTGACATAGATGTATCTGTGCGCTGTAATGGAGTATATTCTTATAAGATTGTCGATCCGCTCCTGTTTTATACAAATGTGTGCGGAAATGTTGAACAGCAGTATGACAGAGAAGAAATTGAAGTTCAGTTAAAGACAGAATTTGTAAGTGCTCTTCAGCCTGCATTTGCAAAAATCTCAGAACTTCAGATCCGTCCAAGTGCCATTCCGGGACATGTTCTGGAATTATGCGATGCCATGAATGAAGCCCTTACGAAAAAATGGCAGCAGACCAGAGGTCTTGCGGTTGTTTCCATTGCCATGAATCCTGTGACTCTTCCGGAAGAGGATGCACAGCTTATCAAAGATGCACAGAAGAATGCCATTCTCAGAGATCCGACTATGGCAGCAGCGACACTTGCCGGTGCTCAGGCAGATGCAATGAAATCAGCAGCCTCCAACACTGCAGGTGCTATGACCGGATTTATGGGAATGGGCATGGCAGGCCAGGCAGGTGGAGCGAATATGCAGAATCTCTATCAGATGGGGGCACAGCAGCAGGCAGCACAGCAACAGGCAGCACAGAATATGCAGCCGGCATCCGGGGCAGGAACATGGAAATGTGAATGTGGTGCAGAGAATACAGGAAAATTCTGCTCTGAATGTGGTAAACCGAAACCGCAGCGGGAAGAGTGGATATGCAGCTGCGGCGCAGTAAATACCGGTAAATTCTGTTCTGAATGCGGAAGCCCAAGACCGACCGGAAAGTGGACATGCAGCTGTGGTGCGGTAAATACAGGAAAGTTCTGTGCAGAATGTGGAAAGCCAAGACAGTAAAATACAGCAGGGGGAGAAATGTCTATGTCTGATCTGAGAGAATATAAATGCCCTGCCTGTGGCGGTGCAATAGAATTTGACAGTAAGTCCCAGAAAATGAAGTGTCCATACTGTGATACAGAATTTGAACTGGAAACATTAAAAGAACTGGATGCGCAGATGGAGCGTGAAGCCGGACAGCAGGATGATCTGTCAGGATGGCAGACAGATGCCGGTGGAGAATGGCAGGAAGGTGAGACAGATGGAATGAATGTCTATACCTGTCAGTCCTGTGGTGGTGAGATTATCGCAGATGAGAATACAGGAGCATCAAATTGTCCGTATTGTGGAAATCCCGTAATTATGACAGAGAAGTTTAAAGGTGCATTAAGGCCGGATCTGGTGATTCCGTTCAAATTGGATAAGAAAGCGGCAAAAGAAGCATATTACAGGCATATTAAGGGAAGAACATTTTTGCCAAAAGCATTTCGCAGGGAAAATCATATTGATGAGATTAAGGGGCTATATGTTCCGTTCTGGCTTTTTGACGGGGATGTTGATGCTGATGTGCGTTATAAGGCGACAAAGGTAAGAATGTGGAGTGACCATGATTATGATTATACGGAGACCAGCTACTATTCTGTGGAGCGAAGCGGAGAGATGACATTCGTTTCTGTACCTGTAGATGGATCAGAAAAGATGGCAGATGATTTGATGGAATCCATTGAACCATTTAAAATTTCAGAGTCTGTGGATTTTCAGACCGCATATCTTTCCGGATATCTGGCAGATAAGTATGATGTCAGTGAAAAAGAGAGCATCAACAGGGCACATGACCGTATGAAAAAGAGCGCAGAGGAAGTACTGGCAGATACAGTGAAGGGTTATGCTTCTGTTGTTCCCGAAAATACAAACGTAAATATTTCAGGCGGAAAAGCACAGTATGCACTGTATCCGGTATGGATTCTGAATACAACATGGAAAGATAAGAAATATATATTTGCAATGAACGGACAAACCGGAAAAATGACAGGAGACCTTCCGATTGACAGGGGAATTTATTTGAAATGGCTTGCCGGACTGACCGCTGTATTTACGGTTGTTTTGTGCCTTGCCGGACTGCTGATTTTTTAGGGGAGGACGAAAGATATGCTGAAGAAAAAGATCATACCTGTATTTCTGGCTTCTGTCCTTACTGTATCAGGTACAACAGGATTTGTGACGGAAGCATTTTCAGAAAATGTTTATGCGGCAGAAGAAGTGCATACAGAAAGGCTGGCAGATTTTGCAGATCTGTTAGATGATGGGCAGGAAGAAGAACTGGAGGCGAAACTGGATCAGGTCAGCGAGGACTACGGCTGTGATGTTGTGGTTGTCACAGAGGAGACTCTGGATGGTGCAGTTCCGCAGGATTATGCAGATGATTTCTTTGATTATAATGACTATGGCATGGGAGAGGACAAGAGTGGTATATTGTTTTTGATAACCATGTCAGAACGTAAGTGGTGTATCTCCACACATGGAGAGGCTATTCAGATTTTTACTGATGCAGGACAGGAATATATGACGGATAATTTTGGGTCATATTTATCCGATGGTGAGTATTATGAGGGCTTTATGAAGTTTGCTGATCTGTGCGAAGAATTTATCATTCAGGCACAGAGCGGAGAACCGTACGATGTAGAAAATCTGCCGGAGGAAACCATCCCTTTTTATATGATATTTCTCATTTCGCTTGTGGTCGGATTTGTGATCGCGCTGATCGTAACCGGAGTAATGAGAAGCCGGATGAAGACTGTACATATGAAGCCGGATGCAGCAGATTATATGAAAGACGGAAGTCTTCATATTAACAGAAGCCGGGATATATTTCTGTATCATCAGGTCACACGTACGGCGAAGCCGAAGGAAGAGAGTTCCGGTGGCGGTGGAAGCAGTACCCATACAAGTTCTTCGGGTGAGACGCATGGGGGTTCCAGTGGATCATTTTAACTGACTGGCATGACATATAAAAATCCTGATCTTTTATATTATTTTATGGGATAACCATAAAATGACAGGAAAGATTGGGATTTTATTTTGCGCAAAATTACGGATACCGGTTGCAAGACATCAGAGAATATGATACAGTACAAGGTGGTTTGTTTTGTGTAGAGACAGTTGTCCGGCAAAAAGAAAATAAACTGCGAAGCGGATTGCAAATATCCGCCTGACGATAACAGATTTCTGCACAAAAGAATTATAAAATGAAATAAAAAACAGAAATAATGGAGAGGACATGAAAAAATACGTTGATAATTTTATGCAATACCGGTTTCTTTTGTCAGAACTGGTAAAAAAAGGGATTAAGCTGAAATACAGACGTTCTTATCTGGGAATGATATGGTCTATGTTGGAGCCGTTGCTTACCATGATCGTGCTTACAATTGTATTTGGTACTTTGTATGGAAATACAGACAGGACCTTTCCTGTATATATCCTGACCGGACGACTCCTGTACAGTTTCTTTTCACAGTCCACCAAGGCCGCTTTGAAATCTATACGTCAGAACTCGGCAATGATCAAAAAGGTATATGTACCCAAATATTTGTATCCGCTGTCCAGTGTGCTTTTTAACTATGTGATCTTTCTGATCTCACTGATCGTACTGGCAATGGTGAGTGTGATACTTGGTGTAAAGCCTACGTTCTATCTGCTTCAGGCACCAATCGCACTGATACTGATTCTTATTATGTCATATGGATGCGGAATGATCCTGGCAACAATAGGTGTATTTTTCAGAGATATGGAATATCTCTGGTCTGTAGCACTTATGCTGGTTATGTATACATGTGCGATTTTCTATTATCCTGAAAAGCTTTTGAAGAGTGGATGGGCATGGATACTGAAATATAACCCATTGTATTGTGTGATTGATATTTTCAGATGTTCAGTATTTGGAAAAGCGATGAATATTCATTATTTTGCATATGCACTTATCTTTTCCGTTGTGGCAATGGTGATTGGATTATTCTGCTTCAAGAAGAAACAGGATGATTTTATTCTTTACATCTGAGAACTGAGACAGAAAGCTGCAGGGCAGCGGAACGAATTATTTTTGAAAAATAAGGAGAAAAAATGAGCAAACAACCAGCGATTATTGTTGATAATGTGAGTATGAAATTTAATCTCAGCAAAGAGAAAGTAGACAGTCTGAAAGATTATATTATCAAGTCAATTAAAAAAGAGATTAAATATAATGAATTCTGGGCTTTGCAGAATGTGAGCTTTACAGTGGAAAAAGGAGACAGGGTAGGAATCCTCGGACTGAATGGTGCAGGAAAGAGTACTCTTCTTAAGGTTATCGCAGGCGTTTTCAAACCAACAGAAGGTTCAGTTACAAAACATGGGAAGATGGTTCCGCTTCTGGAACTGGGTGCAGGATTTGATCAACAGTATACAGGAAAGGAAAATATTTATCTTTACGGAGCAATGCTTGGATATTCCAAAGAATTTATTGATGAGAAGTATGATGAGATCGTGAAATTTTCCGAATTGAAGGATTTTATTGATGTGCCGATCAAGAACTATTCATCAGGTATGAAATCCAGACTTGGATTTTCGATTGCTACAGTGGTTTCTCCCAAAATTCTGATATTGGACGAGGTATTATCTGTAGGTGATGCGAAATTCCGTAAGAAGAGTGAGAAGAAAGTACTCAGCATGTTTGATTCGGGTGTAACAGTGTTGTTTGTCTCTCATTCTCTGGCGCAGGTTCAGAGAATCTGTAATAAGGCGATGATCCTTGAAAAAGGAAAACTGATCGCTTACGGAGATATTGATACGATTTCTGAACAGTATGAGAAAATGACTAACTGACAGGGACAGACAGAGATATCTGTCTGACAGAGAAAAAATTTAAGAAGTCAGAAATATCCGGAGGAGTATATGACAAACGGATTAAAAAAAGAAGATTCAGCAGCTTTAAAAGGTCTTGCAGTGTTACTGCTGATCTTTCACCACTGCTACCGTCTTGCAGACAGAATCGAAAGATATCAGGTGGATCTGTGCGGGCTGACAACAGAACAGCTTGTTGCTATTGCGGAATGCTGTAAAATCTGCGTGGCAATATTTGCATTTGTATCCGGTTACGGGCTGATGTATGGATATTCGGCTAAAATGAAAAATAAAGAAAAGTATGCAGTATCAGAATGGATATCCGGACATCTTCTTTCCACTATGTCCGGATTCTGGTTTACTGCAGCTGTATCCTATCTTATTTACTTTGGACTTGGACTTAAGGATCCGAGCAAGTGGGGAGAAACCTTTTATGAAAGAGGATTCGCCGTATTTGCAGATATACTGGGAATCTCCAGACTTTTGGAGACTGAAAGTCTTAACGGGGCATGGTGGTATATGAGTGCTGCGTTTGTATTTATTATATTGCTTCCTCTGTTAGATGGGACGATTGAGAAATTTGGAGGCATATTCTGTATTGCAGTTATCTTTTTGCTTCCGAGAATTTTAGGTATTGGATTTCAGGGAGGCTCAAAGCCATATTCATTTCTTTTGATATTTGTGGCAGGAATGTTATGCTGTAAATATAATTTCTTTCAAAAATTGCATGAATACAGGCGGAAAAAATTAAAATTCATCTGTTTGTCTGCTTTACTGTGTGCCTGCCTTTTCCTGTACCATAAAATCGACCTGAAAATTTTCTGGGAATTTCGGTATGCACTTGTTCCATTCCTGCTGATTCTCTTTTGCGTTGAATATTTGTTCAGGATTACGCCTGTATCCTTGTTCTTTCAGTATCTGGGCAGGCATTCCATGAACATCTGGCTGGTACATACATTTGTGAGAGATTCTCTGGGAAAATATGTATTTGCATTAAAAAAATTCTGGCTGATTCCTGTTGCAGTTCTTGTGATTTCGCTGGGAATCAGTTACTGCCTGGATTTTCTTAAGAAGATTACAGGATATCAGAAACTGATACGGCTGTTAAAGAAAAAGGTGACGGAACATTATGCGGTACGGGAATGATTTTTCGAGAGGATCGCAATAGGATTCAGAGTGGACAATAGTGACGGATGGGAGAGCGTATCATGAAAATACTGCAGATTGGAATGGGAAATGTTGCCGGAGGTCTGGAAGCATTTGTGATGAATTACTATAGAGTTCTGGTGGATATGGATATACAGTTTGATTTTGTGTGTATGTATGATAAAATTGCATATGAAGAGGAAATCAGGAAACTGGGTGGAAGGATCTACTATATTCCAAATGTAAAAAAGAACTATCGGGGCTATATAAAAGAACTGAAAAAAATAATAAAAGAAACAAAATATGATGCAGTACATGTAAATATGCTTTCAGCTGCAAATATTGTTCCGTTACGTGTGGCTCATACAATGAAAGTGCCAAAGATAATTGCGCACAGCCACAGCTCTTCCTGTCCCGGACTGATCAGAAAAATCATGGACAACTGGAACAGACCAAAGATTGCAAAATATGCTACTGACAGGATTGCATGCGGAGAAATGGCGGGCAGGTGGCTGTTTGGAGATAAAGCTTTCCAAAGCGGTCAGGTTACGTTGATCAATAATGCCATTCAGGCAGAGAAGTTCAGTTTTTCAGAAAAAGACAGAGATTCACTCAGAAAGGAACTGGGATGGGAAAATAAAACAGTGATCGGTCATGTCGGAAGATTTGATATTCCGAAGAATCATGACAGAATGCTTGATATTTTCCAACAGATCGTTTCCGAAAAAAAAGATGTGATGCTGTGTCTGGTAGGTCCAAAGGAAGGTCTGTACAAAGAGATAAAAGAGAAAACAGTTCAGAAAGGACTGGAAGATAAGGTATATTTTGCCGGTAAACAGGAGAATATCCGCAGGTATTTATCTGCTATGGATGTTTTTCTGTTTCCGTCTGTTTTTGAGGGTGTGCCATTTGCGCTTATTGAAGCCCAGGCAAATGGACTTGCCTGCGTGATGTCAGAGGCGGTGTCTGAGGAGGCAGTTGTTTTTCCTGAGAGAGTCAGACGGCTGTCACTTGACAGAGATAATATACAGTGGGCGGCAGCAGTGATGGCAATGAGTTCTATGAACAGAGAAGCGGCTGATCTGATAAAGAAGCGGCTGTCAGATACGCATTTTAACATTGAGACAGAGGCAAAACGTTTGAAAGATTTATATTATCATACGAGGTAAATTACAGATGGACAAGATTGATTTTGTATTGCCATGGGTGGATGGATCAGACTCAGCCTGGATAAAGCAGAGAAATGAGTATCTGGGAATTAAAAATGACCAGACACAGGACAGCAGATTTCGGGACTGGGAAAATCTGCAGTACTGGTTCAGAGGTGTTGAAAAATTTGCTCCATGGGTGAATCATATATATTTTGTGACATGGGGGCATATCCCTTCATGGCTGAATACAGATCATCCGAAGCTGACAGTTGTAAAACACGAGGATTATATTCCGAAGCAGTATCTGCCCACATTCAGCAGTCATCCCATTGAACTGAATATGCATCGGATCCGAGGTTTATCCGAACAGTTTGTATATTTTAATGATGATACCTTCATCATAAATAAAATGGAACCGGAAGACTTTTTCAGAAATGGTCTTCCAAGAGACTATTGTATAGAAACAGCGTTGGTACAGGATGATATCAATAATCCGTTTGCCTGCATTCTTATGAACAATGCGGCACTTGTAAATATGCATTATTCAAAGAGAGAAGTGATTGGCAGAAACTGGAAAAAATGGTTTCATCCTGCATATGGAAAAATGGTATTCAGAAATATGCTGATGCTTCCGTACAGGGAGTTTTCCAGTTTTAAATATTCTCATATCTCAAGCTCTTTTTTGAAGAGTACCTTTGAAGAAGTGTGGAGGGAAGAAGGTGAAGTGCTGGACAGAGTATGCAGGACACGATTCCGTTCTCCGGGGGATGTAAATCAGTATGTGATGAAATACTGGCAGTATATGGAGGGAAAATATGAACCTCAATCACCGAAAATCGGGAAATTTTTTACCATAGGTCTTCACGACCGGCAGATACATGATGTACTCAGAAATCAGAAGTGTAAAATATTGTGTATAAATGATACGGAAAATATAGGAGATTTCAGACAACAGAAAAGAAATATCAAAGATTCTTTTGAGAGTATCCTTCCCGAAAAGTCTGCATTTGAATTATCTTACAAAGATTCCGGAGGCATGTATGACAAAAAGTGCGATTAAAAAATATACGGAAAGGCTGGGCTTTTTCGGAATGATCCTGCACTATATCGGTCGTTTTATGACAAAAACAGAGCAGCAGGTCATTGGAAAGCTGACTGTGCGTTTTGGAAAAGTAAAGAAAAACCGGCTTGTGTTTAAAAATCGGGAAATGATGGACTGCACAGATAATCCGGAAGCTTTTTATGAATATCTTATAAGTTCCGGGTATAATAAAAAATATGAGATCATCTGGCTGGTCTCTGAAAAAAGAAAATTCAGAAATCAGAATACCGGAAATGTAAAATTTGTAACTGCTGAAAATAAATATGGATGGAGTAGTCCGCTGGCATATTATTATGGTGCTACAGCCGGATTTTTCTTTTATTCTCATAACAGTGCAGGACTGAACAGGTATCGGTGTAAAGGACAGACAGTTGTAAATCTGTGGCATGGGTGCGGTTATAAAGATGCAGAGCAGGGAAAGAAAAAACAGAATATAAAGCCTGATTTTGACTATGCACTTGTTCCCGGACCGGTATTTGTGAAAACGAAATCCGGACTATGGAACTGCGAACCGGACAGGCTGTTAATGATGGGATATCCCAGATATGACTGGATGCTGCATCCGTCAATGAGTAAGGATGAAATTCTGGACAGTCTGTTCGGATGGAAAGGGAAAAAAGCTGTTCTGTGGATGCCGACTTTCAGAAAAAGTGATCTGGGAGGGTGTGCGGAAAATGAAATTGAGCTTCCCTGTCAGCTTCCGGCAATACAGAATATGAACGAGCTGAAAGAACTGGACAGTTATCTAAGGGAGCAGGAGATTATTCTGATCATAAAGAAGCATCCGCTTCAGACGGAATGGGATGAGAATGAACAGGAGTTTACCAATATACGTTATGTTGCGGAAGCCCTGTTGGAGAAAAAACAGATAAAACTTTATGAACTGATAGGGATCAGCGACGGTCTGCTCTCTGATTACTCGTCAGTGGCAGTAGATTATCTGCTGTTGGACAGACCGCTTGGATATGTGCTTGCGGATTACAATATATATAAAGAAAAAAGGGGATTTGTATTTAAAGATCCGCTGGAATATATGCCGGGTGAGAAAATCTATAATGCCTGTGATATCAGAAAATTTATGAAACATCTGACTGATGGAACAGACAGTTACCGGCAGGAGAGAGCAAAGAATCTGAAACAGATGCACAATAAAACAGAAAACTATTGCAAAAGGCTTGCAGATTATTTACAATTGTAGCTGTTATATGAATGCGAAGAGAACAGTTATCTATTAATGCAATAAAACAGGGAGAATGTAATGGAGAAAAAAATAGGATATACACAGGGAACCTTTGATATGTTTCATATAGGACATCTGAACCTGATCAGAAATGCAAAAAAACATTGCGATTATCTGATTGTCGGTGTGAATGCGGATGATCTGGTAGAGTCATATAAAAACAAAAGACCGATCGTTCCGCTGGAAGAAAGGGCAGAGATTGTACGGGCCATCAGATATGTTGATGAGGTGATCGTGACGACAACCCTGGACAAAAAGCAGGTATGGGAAAAAGTCCACTTTAATGAAATCTATATCGGAGATGACTGGAAGGGCAATGCACGTTGGGAAAAGACCGGAAAAGAAATGGAAGAGCTGGGCGCTAAGCTGGTATTTCTGCCATATACCAAAGATACATCCTCAACGATGCTTCGTGAGAAATTAAAAGAATTCTAGGGAGCCAGATATGAAAAAAAGAATAAAAAAGAAAATAAAAAAACTGAAAAAATCCATTAACAAGATTAACAAGGTCAGAGTTCAAAAGGGAAGAAAAGCCATGTTGCAGGAGACATGGGCAACTGTGACCTATGGATTATATGATAATCGCAAGATCAGACGCCTTAAGAAATTCCCCCCTGCACTTGTAGAGAATAGAATGCTCTTTGAAACAAATGATGATTTTACGGATAATGGTCGTGCTTTGTTTGACTATCTTATTGAGAAAGGATACAACAAAAAATATGAGATTGTATGGCTGGTCCATGAACCGTCTAAATATAAAGAATATCAGTTTGAAAATGTGAAATTTGTGCAGAACTTTAAGAAAGGTTCCACGATCCGAAGAGCAGAAGCATATAAATATGCACTGACATCAAAATATATTTTTTACACCCAGGCTTTTAACTGGATTGGTATGTCGAGAAGAAATCAGCTCTTTATCGATCTCTGGCATGGCTGTGGTTACAAGGCAAATAAGAACGGGCGTAAGGTTTTCTTTGATTATTGCCTGGTACCGGGGGACATTTTTATTAAGACCAAAATGGAATTTTTTGGATGTACTTCCAAAAAACTGCTCTCGTTTGGATATCCCCGTTATGATATGATGCTTAAGGGCAGTGAACGTGCAGATGAATATAAAAAGAAACTTCTGAAGGAAACAGACAGCGAGAAACTGATCCTGTGGATGCCAACCTACAGACATGCTTCCAGTGAGCGTCTGAACGAGGAAACCTTAAATAATGAATTCAATATTCCTATCATTGATGATGCAGATAAGCTTCTGGAACTGAATAAGTTCTGTAAGGAGAATCATATTCTTATTGTTATCAAGAAGCATTACCTTCAGGTACCTTATGATTTTGGTGAGAATGTCCTTACCAATATTGTTTATCTGGAGAACGGAGATCTTGCGGATAACGGACTGCAGCTTTATGAGTTTATCAACTGTTCGGATGCGCTGGTTTCTGACTATTCTTCTGTTGCGATTGATTATCTGCTGTTAGACAGACCGCTTGGATTCACACTGGATGATTATGAGGCTTATACGGAATCCAGAGGATGGGTGTTTGATGATCCGCTGGAATATATGCCTGGCGAACATATGTATAATATGCAGGATTTTGAGAATTTCATCCTGGATATTAAAAACGGAAAAGATAATTATAAAGAACAGCGTGCCAGTGTAAGAGCAAAAACACATAATGTGTGTGACAATTACTGCCAGCGTGTGTTGGATTATTTTAACATTACAATGTAATGATATTATAGCAATTCCATAAATTACTGCAAACAATCCAGTCCATCATAGCGTGAAGTCCTGCGTCAGATATCTTTGCCGTGCGTCAGCACGCCTGCAGATATCTTCCTTGTCCTTCACACTCTGCTGAACTGTCTTGATTGCATTATTTTATGGAATTGCTATAGGATACAGATATCAGAAAGTCATAACAGGAGAAAAAGATAAATGAAAATATGTATTTGGTGCACCAAGATATTTGATCTTGGCGGAACTAAGCGAGTTGTCACACTTCTTGCGAATGAACTTGTAAAAGAGCATGATGTGACGATCATGGTATATCAGGACAGATTTAAAGAAGACCGGAATATGTATCATATGAGTGAGGATATCAAGGTTGACTTTATTGATAATAATGAGTTTGTCAATCGACATCATACACCGGCTTTCTGCTGGCGTTATCTTGTTCAGAAACTGAATGCCAAATATGGGATTTTTAATAAAGAAAAATATAATGATATTCTGGCAGATGCGATTTTCCCGAAAAAGACCAGAGAAAAATGGGTAAAATATTTAAATGAGCAGAATTATGATATTATTATCACAACTGCAAGTTTAAGCCTTCGTCTGGGTATGCTGGCGCCGGAGCTGAATGCAAAGACAATCGGATGGCAGCATAACTGTTATGCCGGATATCTTGATGTTCCTAATGTCGTATTCTGGAAACAGGAATGTCTGCTCCAGGAATATCTGCCGAAGCTGGACAGATACATTGTTCTCAGTGACTATGATAAGCGCGATTACAAAAAATTTCTGGATATTGATACAGAAGTTAAAATTAATCCCCGAAGCTTCGTGAGTGAGAGAAAATGCGACCCAAAATCCAAGCGTTTCCTTATGGCTACACGATTTGTATATGCCAAGGGTCTTGATCTGATGATGGAATCTTTTGAAGAGTTCTGTAAGCAGGATGATGAATGGCAGCTGGATATTATCGGAGCCGGTGATCTCTGGAATCAGATTGTGGCGGATGCAAAGAGACGTGGTATTGAGGACAGAGTTAATTTTGTCGGTTATACAAATGAGCCGGAGAAGTATTATCTGAATTCTTCTGTTTTCCTTCTTCCGTCCAGGTGGGAAGGATGGCCGATGGTTATCATGGAAGCCTTTGAATTTGGTCTTCCTGTCATCGCATTCCATACAGGAGCGATGGATCTGATCATCGATGATGGAAAAACAGGATACCTGCCGGAAGCTTTTGATACAAAGAAATTTACAGATGCGATGCTGAAGCTGGCACATGATGAAGAACTCCGCAGAGAGATGTCCAGAAATGCAATCTGGAAATCTGAGGACTTTGCCATTGAGAAGGCAGTTAAAGAGTGGAATCGTCTTTTTAATCGTGTAATGGGAATCAAGACCTTTTATATGAAAAATGAGGAACAGATTCTGGAGTGCAGGGAGAAATATCCGCTTAGAACCAGCTATGCCGAGTTTGTAAAGGAATACCAGATAAGAGATAATACAATTCTTTATGAAGCTTTTGGCGGACGTGGTATGATCTGTAATCCTTATGCTCTGTTTTTGTATCTTCTTGAAAAAGAAGAGTATCAGGATTATACCCATATCTGGGTGCTTGAGGACTTCGAGGATAACAGAAAACAAATTGAAAAATACGAAAAATATCCGAACGTGCGATTTGTAAAATATAAATCAAAGGAATACTGTAAAGAACTTGCGACAGTGAAATATCTGGTAAATAATGTAAGCTTTCCAAGCTATTTCCTTAAAAGAGAAGGTCAGGTACTGATCGATACCTGGCATGGAACTCCTCTGAAGAATATGGGATTTGATATTCCGGGAGCAAATATTTCTCAGGGAAATACAGCAAGAAATCTGCTCAGTGCAGATTATATAGTTTCCTCCGGACCTTATATGACAAAGACAGCATACAAAGATTCGTATAAAATGCAGAATCTGTATGAAGGCACAGTGTTGGAAGAGGGCTTCCCGCGTAATGATAAGCTTTTTGACAGTGACAGAGCAGAAGTGATACAGGAACTTAAGGATTGCGGAGTGGACGTAAAGGAAGATAAAAAGATTATTCTTTATGCACCGACATGGAGAGGCGAACAATACAGCCGTCCGGATACAGATTTGCAGGATGTCTATAAGCTGATCAATGTAATGGAGAACAGTATAGATACAAATGAATATCAGATTTTTGTCAAGCTTCATCAGATCGTATATCACTATATGAAAGAGAATGCCATGGAACCTGGTGATGCGCAGACAAAATTTATTCCTGCAACAATGGATACAAATGAGATTTTGTCAGTGACAGATGTACTGATTTCTGATTATTCCAGTATTTTTTATGATTTCATGCTGACAGGAAAACCGATTCTGTTTTATGTGCCGGATGCGGAGAATTTTGAAGATTACAGAGGTCTGTACTTCGAATTTGACAAACTTCCGGGACCGGCAGTGTCTACCCCTGAGAAGCTTGGTGAACTTCTGAAGGATCTTCCGGGAGTGGCTGTTTCCTGTAAAGAGAAGTATGAAAAAGCAAGAGAACAGATATGTCCGAGAGATGATGGAAAAGCATGCAAACGTATAGCAGAAGTCCTGCTTGATGGAAAAGAACCGGTAAATCCGGTATATCTGAATCAGACAGATAAAGTAAAACTTCTGGTATATGCCGGAGATTTCAGTGATACACAGGAGACAGAGGCATTCTATGAATTTCTGAACAAAGTGGATTATGAGCATTTTGATGTGACGTTGATCGGGAATGGTGCAAAAGAAGAGGAGTCTTCTGAGAAATTGAATAGTCTGCCAAAAGAAATCAGGGTTTTATACTGGAAGCGTTCCTACCCGGCTACGGACGAAGAATATGTATGTCATAAAAAGTTTATGAAATCTAAGAAAACAGAAGTGCCGGAGATGCTTCTGGATTTTTACAGGCGTGAGCTTCGCAGGATGATCGGAATGTCAAAGTTCGACTATGCTCTGGTATTTACTGATATGAAGAAGTTCTTTCCTGCAATGTCAGGGGCTCTGGATGTGAAGCAGATATTTAATATAGAAAACTGGCAGAATTTGTTGAAGTGTTAAAGCTTCATTAAAGCTTCACAGACAGATCAGAACCTCATTGGAAAGAGGCGGAAAACGGTATACTTTAAAAGATATGTAAGGCAGTCTGGCAGGTATTGGGCCAGGCTGCTTTTCTGAATGCGGATCTTGAATTATCATTTTATGGACGCAGATAATTACGCATGGATTTCAGTGCATTTTTTTCGAGACGGCTGACCTGTGCCTGGGAGATGCCGATTTCCTGAGCTACTTCCATCTGCGTCTTTCCTTCGTAGAAGCGCAGTTCTATGATATGCTTTTCGCGGCTGTTCAGCCTCTGCATAGCTTCGCGGAGAGCAAGATTTTCAATCCAGCGTTCTTCTTTGTTTTTTTTGTCACTGATCTGATCCATGACATAAAGAGTATCACCGCCTTCTGTATAGACCGGTTCAAAGAGACTCACAGGATTTTGGATAGCATCAAGGGCATATACGATCATTTCTTTTTCGATACCAATTTCCTGTGCAATTTCGGTAACTGTAGGTTCTTTCAGGTGCTGCTTCATATAATTTTCGCGGGTATAGATTGCTTTGTATGCAATATCACGAAGAGAACGGCTGACGCGGATACTGTTGTTATCCCTGAGATATCGCCTGATTTCGCCTATGATCATTGGAACTGCATAAGTGGAAAATTTTACCTGTAAAGTGGTATCAAAGTTGTCAATGGCCTTGATCAGACCAATACATCCGATCTGAAAAAGGTCATCGGCATTTTCGCTGCTGTTCTGAAATCGTCGTATTACGCTGAGAACAAGACGTAGATTTCCTTTAATGTACAATTCACGTGCCTGTTCATCGCCGCTTTTGATCCGTCTGAACAGTTCCGCTTTTTCTTCTGCTGTAAGAACAGGAAGTTTCGACGTATTGACTCCGCAGATTTCAACTTTGTTCAGTGCCATCTTATTGAATCCTCCTTATTATCTCTGGATGTAAACCGACTATTCGCAGATATGAGCCAGGATCCTCCGAAATCATTTCAGGAAATAAAAAAAGGACAGTGGCTGCCGAATAGTTGCCATATACTTCAGTAAGAATGATTCTCATATAGCAGTGGATTTATACTTTGACCGGGAAAATATAAAAAATATAGGTCCTTGACAATTCTCTGCGGTGAAATATCAGCCTTTATGGAAACATTTTTCTTCGTCTATTTTCACAAGGATGATATCGTCCCCGATCTGGCTGATACATTCCCAGGGAATGATATATTCATTATCACGTCCGAACAGGCAGCAGAATCTTCCGGGGCCTGGAAGTATAAGAGCGGTGAGTTGACTGCTTTTGCAGTCAAATTCCGCATCAATGGGACATCCGAGACTGCGGCAGGTACAGATATTAATTACTTCTTTTTGCTTTAATTCACAGATTTTCATAAATCAGATACAGTCCTTCCGGTTAAAATCAGACTGTCGTGCCAATGCTTTCAGAATCTGATATGCGTTTGATAACAATTTATGTATTTTTGCAAAAATTTATGCAAGTCCTTTTATTGACACCTTAAATAGAAATACAGTATAATAAAACTATATATAACTGTTTGTATTTGTGTTACTGAGAATGGAGTGAACAGTAACGTATTTGTAGCCGTTTAACCGAATCAAGTATATAGTACATAAGCAGAAAACAGTAATACGAATTAAAGGGGGACGTCGTATGAAGTGTCCATTTTGTAATCAGGATAATACGAGAGTAGTTGATTCCAGACCGGTAGAAGATACCAATTCTATCCGTCGCCGTCGTTTGTGTGATGCCTGCGGAAGGAGATTTACCACATATGAAAAGGTGGAAAGTATTCCGCTTACTGTGATTAAAAAAGATCAGAACAGAGAACAGTATAATCGCAGTAAAATTCAGTCGGGAATTCTGAGAGCCTGCTATAAAAGACCAATATCCATAGATAAGATTGAAGAGATGATGGATGCCATAGAGGGAGAAATCTTTAATACCGAAGAGAAAGAGATTTCCAGCACCAGAATTGGTGAGATAGTTATGGAACATTTGAAAGATCTGGATGCAGTTGCTTATGTACGTTTTGCGTCTGTATACAGAGAATTTAAAGATGTCAGTACTTTTATGGACGAGCTGAAGAAGTTTATGAATTAGATAAGAGTTCTGTGTGAACAGTAATGTATGAATGCTCTGTGTGAAAGGATTTACGGGCAAATATAAAGAGCCGACGAGAATAATATCCCGCCGGCTCTTTATGTGTATTTTTATGGGGGTAATTAACTAAAATAAATTAAACAATACCCTGAGCGATCATAGCATCTACAACTTTTTCGAAGCCTGCGATATTAGCGCCTGCAACATAGTTGCCTTCCATATCATAACGCTTGGAAGCATCATCAACTTTATGGAAGATATCAACCATGATCTGATGAAGTTTTGTATCAACTTCTTCTGCTGTCCAGGAAAGTCTTGCAGAGTTCTGGCACATTTCAAGTGCGGAAGTAGCAACACCACCGGCATTAGCTGCTTTACCAGGCATAAATGTTACACCGTTTGCCATAAGGTAATCAGTTGCCTCGCGGGTAGTAGGCATATTTGCACCTTCTGCAACATATTTGCATCCGTTTGCAATAAGGATCTTAACAGCATCAAGGTCAAGTTCATTCTGAGTTGCGCATGGAAGATAGATATCACATTTGATGTTCCAGATACCTTTTCCTTCTGTATAAGTAGCGCCTTCTACGCGATCTGCGTATTCTTTGATACGTCCACGTTTTACTTCTTTGATATCTTTAACGATGTCAAGTTTGATTCCTTCCGGATCATAGATATATCCATTGGAGTCGCACATAGCAACAACTTTACCGCCAAGTTCGGCTGCTTTCTCTACTGCGTAGATGGCAACATTACCGGAACCTGTTACGATGAGAGTTTTACCGGAGATTGTGTCATTTTTAGCTTTAACCATTTCGTTCAGCATATATACAAGACCATATCCTGTAGCCTGTGTACGGATCAAAGATCCACCGTAGGAAAGACCTTTACCTGTGAGAACACCCTCGTATAATCCGCGGTTTCTCTTGTACTGTCCGTACAGATAACCAATCTCACGTCCGCCTACACCGATATCACCTGCAGGAACGTCCATGTCAGCACCGATATATTTGGAAAGTTCTGTCATAAAGCTCTGGCAGAATGCCATAACTTCTCTGTCAGATTTTCCTTTAGGATCAAAGTTTGAACCACCTTTACCGCCACCGATCGGAAGACCTGTAAGGGAGTTCTTGAAAATCTGTTCGAAACCTAAAAATTTAAGGATTCCCTGGTTTACTGACGGATGGAATCTTAAACCACCTTTGTATGGTCCGATCGCACTGTTGAACTGTACACGATAACCTTTGTTTACCTGTACAACACCTTTATCGTCTACCCACGGAACTCGGAAAGAGATGATTCTTTCAGGCTCAACAAGACGTTCCAGAATGGAAAGCTTGCGGTATTTCTCTTCATTTTTGTCGATTACGACTTTAAGGGAGTCTAAAACTTCCTTTACTGCCTGATGGAATTCAGGCTCATTTGGATTCTGTGCTACGACTCTTTCGTATACTTCTTCAGTATAAGACATTATGATTTCCTCCTCGTCCATCGTATAATTATTTTTTAAATCGACGTTATTATACACTAAAGTGTTACAAATGGAAAGAGCCAAATGAAAATTTTTTTATGAAAATTTTTTGAACAAAATTTGTACTTGCGAAATGCCGCCAAGTATGAGAAAATGTTAAAAATCATCCATACAATTTATAGCAATTTCTAAAAAATACAGTATATTTATAAAAGCTGCGTAAATTCGCACTGTGCGTTTCGGTTCTTATATTGTCATGTATCCGTAAGAAACTGCAAATGGAAAGTCAAGCGGATATTCGCAATCCGCTTCGCTACTTGCTCATAACCGAATAACTGCTTCGCAGGACATACAAGCCAAAATTCCATTGCCGCAGGCAATCTGGAATGAATTTTGGCTACGTTACTGTGAACGGAGTGAACAGTAAGCGGTAATCTGTTTTTTTATGTTCAGAAACAGAATATATAAGATGTAGACCGAAAGAGAAAAAAATGCTATAATATTTACAGAGATGTGCATCTGCAAATTGTTGCGATGACAGAAACGAGGAGGGAATCATTATCGAGAGAATTGTGAAGAAAGGAGATTTATTACATGGCGGGATTTAAAACCAAAGTAACACCTGAAATTGAAAATCTGACGGAGGTTTGCAAGGAACATACAAGTCTGGATCTTTCTCTGTATGCAAAATATGATGTGAAGAGAGGTCTTCGTGATATTAATGGAAAAGGGGTTCTTGCAGGCCTGACTCAGGTTTCTAATGTGAAAGCCACAAAGATTATTGATGGCAAAGAAGTTCCATGTGCTGGAAGTCTTTCCTACAGAGGATATGATATCAAAGATCTTACCAGGGGATTTATCGAAGATGACAGATATGGATTTGAAGAAGTTACCTATCTTTTATTATTTGGCAGTCTTCCGGATAAGAAACAGCTTGCAGATTTTACACAGCTTCTGGCAAATCAGCGGTCACTTCCTACAAATTTTGTGCGTGATGTTATAATGAAGGCTCCGAGCAAGGATATCATGAACGGGCTTTCCAGAAGTGTGCTTACTTTATATTCTTATGATACCAACCCTGACGATACATCATTGCCGAATGTGCTCAGACAGTGTCTGAATCTGATCAGTGTATTTCCGCTTTTATCTGTTTATGGATATCAGGCTTATAACCATTATATTAAAGATAAGAGTCTCTATATCCATAATCCGAAGAAAGAACTTACCACAGCAGAGAACATTCTGAGAATGCTTCGCCCGGATAAGAAGTATTCACATCTGGAGGCAAAGATCCTGGATATTGCGCTTATCCTTCATATGGAACATGGCGGAGGTAATAACTCTACATTCACAACTCATGTGGTTTCCTCATCAGGAACTGATACATATTCTGCGATTGCCGCAGCACTTGGCTCATTAAAGGGACCAAAGCATGGCGGTGCCAACATTAAAGTTGTCAGGATGTTTGATGATATGAAGAAGGAAGTTAAGGACTGGAAGGATGAAGACGAGGTCCGGACATATCTGAAGAGACTTCTTCATAAAGAGGCATTTGACCGGAAGGGACTGATCTATGGAATGGGACATGCGATTTATTCAGTGTCTGATCCGCGAGCTGAAGTTTTCAAGGCATATGTGGAAACTCTGGCAAGGGAAAAAGGCAGAATGAAAGATTATGCCCTGTATTCTATGGTGGAACGTCTGGCACCTGAAGTAATTGCAGAAGAGCGTCGTATTTATAAAGGTGTAAGCGCCAATGTAGACTTTTACAGCGGTTTTGTGTACAGTATGCTGGATTTGCCACTGGAATTATATACACCGATGTTTGCAGTTGCACGTATCGTAGGATGGAGTGCGCACCGTATGGAAGAGCTCATTAATGCAGATAAGATCATCCGTCCGGCATATAAGAATGTTCTGGAACCGGCAGTATATGTTCCTCTTAATGAACGCTGATCATAATGATTCAGTATTTCGGGGACAGCGTACTGTTAGACACTTATCGCTGATCTTGTTTTCAGAAAAATATAAATAAAGGAAATGACTATGGATGTTTAATTGCTTTTTTCCGGATGAATATCTGGATTCTACCTATGTGATAAACTTCGATGATCTGTATGCGCAGGGATACAGAGGACTTCTGTTTGATATAGATAATACTCTGGTACCTCATGGTGCACCGGCAGATGAGAGAGCATGTGCGTTGTTTGCACATCTGAAGGAACTTGGATTTAAATGCTGTTTTCTGTCAAACAACCAGTACGAGAGAGTTTCTTCTTTTAATGATGCGATAGGAGCGCAGTTTATCGAGAATGCACACAAGCCTTCAACAAAAAATTATATCAGGGCAATGGAACTTCTTGGGACAGACAGAAGTAATACAGTTTTTATAGGAGATCAGCTCTTTACTGATATATATGGTGCGAAACGCACAGGAATCCGGAATATTCTGGTGAAACCACTCAATCCGAAAGAAGAGATTCAGATCGTACTGAAACGATATCTTGAAAGAATTGTACTATATTTTTACCGCAAAGAGGAGGGGAATTCATGAACCATATTGTTATCATAGGATTTATGGGTTCAGGTAAGACAAGAGTAGGAAAACGGCTGGCAAAAGATTTCAATCTTCCTTTTGTAGACGTTGACCGCGTAGTATCAAAGAAGATGAACCTTACAATGAAAGAAATCTTTGACAGATTCGGAGAACCATTTTACAGAGCTCTTGAGACAACTGTGATCAAGGCACTGATCGATGATCCGGAGCAGAAGATCATTTCTCTTGGTTCCGGTCTTCCGATGCAGGAACAGAATGAAAAATATATTAAAAAACTGGGAACTGTAGTATATTTGAAGGGATCTTATGCAACATTGAAGAAGAGACTGGAAAATTCCAGCAGCAATCCTCTGATCGAGGGAGAAGACAGAGAAGATAAGATCAGGAAACTTCTTAAACAGCGTGATCCGGTTTATGCGAAGTTTGCAGATGTTGAGATGATCACAGGAGATAAGCCGTTTGAGGATCTGATTGCTCAGCTTGAAGAAAAATTAAAAACATGTGTAAAAAATAGTTGAAAAAAACAGCAGAATATTATAAAATTAAATAAGAGTGTGTCACAAAACTGAGAAAAGCATGAGAGGGACACACACTTTGAACGGCTGTTGTTGTCAAAAGACACAGCATTGCTGAACTGTACTATTAAGGAGGAAATATAACTATGATTTCAGCAGGTGATTTCAAAAACGGTATCACACTTGAAATTGACGGAAACGTATGTCAGATCGTTGAATTCCAGCACGTAAAACCAGGAAAGGGTGCTGCTTTCGTAAGAACAAAATACAAAAACATTATTACAGGAGCAGTTCTTGAGAAGTCTTTCCGTCCAACAGAGAAATTCCCGGCTGCACGTATTGAGCGTGTAGATATGCAGTATCTGTATGATGATGGTGATCTGTACTACTTTATGAACGTAGAGACATACGATCAGGTTGGTCTTACAAAAGATCAGGTTGGAGATTCTCTTAAATTCGTTAAAGAGAACGAGATGGTTAAGATCTGTTCCCACAACGGAAATGTATTTGCTATTGAGCCTCCTCTGTTCGTAGAACTTGAAGTTACTGAGACAGAGCCGGGATTCGCCGGAAATACAGCACAGGGTGCTACAAAACCGGCTACTGTAGAGACAGGTGCACAGGTTCAGGTTCCGCTGTTTGTTAACCAGGGCGACAAACTGAAAATCGATACAAGAACAGGAGAATATCTTTCTCGAGTATAATCAGGATGAAACCAGTTGTTTTTTCTGATTAACAGTTGTAAAGAGATAATCAGACTGCCATCGGTAAGATCCGGTGGCAGTTTTTATCTTTGATTGGAATAGGAGAAAAAATATGGAATACGTAACACTTGGAAAAACCGGTCTCAGGGTTTCCAGAATGGGTCTTGGTGGGATACCGATTCAGAGAATTGATGCGGAAGGAACAAAGACACTGCTGCATAAGCTGGCAGATCAGGGAGTGAATTATATTGATACAGCCAGAGGATATACAGTAAGTGAAGAATATCTGGGATATGCACTGGAAGGTATCAGGGACAGATTTATAATTGCCACAAAGTCCATGGCACGTACAAAGGAAGCTATGGCTGAAGATATTGAGAAGAGTCTTCATAATCTTCGTACAGATCATATTGAATTATATCAGGTGCATAATCCGAGTATGGAACAGCTTGATCAGGTGCAGGCGGCCGGTGGTGCCCTTGAAGCACTGCAGGAGGCAAGAGCAGCAGGAAAAATCGGACATATTGGTCTGACCGCTCATTCTGTTGAGGTTTTTGCCCGGGCTCTGGAGCTTGACTGGGTGGAAACTATTATGTTTCCATATAATATTGTAGAGAGTCAGGGGGAAGAGCTGATCTCAAAATGTGAGGAGAAAAACATCGGCTTTATTGATATGAAACCTCTGGCCGGTGGTGCAATTGAAAATGGAACGCTGGCATTGCGTTATGTCTGTTCGAATAAGAACGTTACTATTGTGATCCCGGGAATGGCGGAAGAGAAGGAAATCGAGGAGAATATAAAGGCCTGTCTTGATGATTCTCCGTTAAGCGAGAAAGAACTGGAGGAAGTTCAGACAGTACGGAATCAGCTTGGAACAAATTTCTGCCGCAGATGTAATTACTGTGCTCCATGCAGTGTGGGAATCGATATTTCGGGTGTGTTCCTGTTCGCAGGCTATCTTAAACGTTACGGGCTGGGAGACTGGGCAAGAAACCGTTACAGTTCTCTTGCGGTGAAGGCTTCCGCCTGTATAGAATGCGGCAAATGTGAAACCAGATGTCCGTACCATCTGCCAATCCGCGAAATGCTGAAAGAATGTGCACAACAGTTTGGTGAATAAAAAACATCCACAGGGAATTACCCTGTGGATGTTTTTTATGGACCTGGCGGGAATTGAACCCGCGTCCGAAAGCCTATTCATTGAGGCATCTCCCATCACAGTCGCTGTTTTAACATTCCCTTGGATGTACGCCCACCGACAGGCTTACAACCTTAGTAGCTTCATGATACATCTACCGGGGCAAAGCTTACCCGGCAAGGTTTCTCACATGGTCGACGTCAGATTCCTGAAGTGTGAGTGCATCAGGGCTGACGAGCAGCAATTAGGCTGCTAACGCGTACTGTTCGTCTGCGTTTATATTTAGTTTCCCGGTTGGTACGCAGTCTGGGAGTCTGCGGATGGCTTCCCCAACTTCAAAGCCCCCGTCGAAACCAGTACAAGCCCTGAAAATGAGTCTGCAACGCTGTTTTTTCATAAAACAGCACTGGTGATGAGACGAAAGCACTTTTTAATATTGATATATCATTCATTATATAAGATATATCGACTGATTAACAGTATAGAAATAAAAACAGAATTTGTCAAGAAGATTTTTATATTTAAGGCTATTTGGTGTTGTGAACAGCAATACTTATAATTTTTCTGTCATATGTTCACAAATCTTACATAAATCTCTGCTATAGTAACCATATGAAAGATAAAATCTGTTGCTGAGGGCGATTTTCCCGGATTTTGCGCTGTGGCTGTAAAGGCGCTGAACAGTCGTGGATTTTAACAATACTCGGAAAACAGTATAAATAAAAAGTAAAAACTGTTTCGGAAAATAATGAAGAAAAACGGAGGGGATCAAATGGATACATTAAAAATCCTGGTGGTGGACGATGAGAGCCGCATGAGAAAGCTGGTAAAGGATTTCCTGACAAAGAAGAATTTCCAGGTACTGGAAGCCGGTAATGGTGAAGAAGCCATGGATATCTTTTATGAGGAGAAGGACATCGCACTGATCATTTTGGATGTCATGATGCCGAAGATGGATGGATGGGAAGTTTGCCGTGAGATTCGCAAGAACTCAAAAGTTCCGATCATTATGCTGACTGCAAGAAGTGATGAGAGAGATGAGCTTCTTGGATTTGATCTGGGCGTAGATGAATACATCTCTAAACCATTCAGTCCGAAAATCCTTGTTGCAAGAGTGGAGGCAATTCTGAGACGTACAGGTCAGAATAATCCGGAAGATGTGATTTCAGCAGGCGGCATTGTCATAGATAAAGCAGCACATCTGGCTACTGTGGATGGTAAGCCTATGGAACTGAGTTTTAAGGAATTTGAACTTCTGACATATTTTCTGGAGAATCAGGGAATCGCACTTTCCAGAGAAAAGATCCTGAATTCTGTATGGAATTATGACTACTTTGGAGATGCACGTACGATTGATACCCATGTTAAGAAGCTCAGAAGTAAAATGGGAGATAAAGGTGAATATATAAAGACTGTATGGGGTATGGGATACAAGTTTGAGGTAGACGAATGACAGGAACCGGAAAAACAGATAAAAAATTTCATACTCTGCAACATCAGATTTCAGTAGTGTTTATATGTCTGTTACTGCTTTCAATCTTTACCATTACACTGATCAATGGTCTTTTTCTTGAAAAATATTATGTATCCAAAAAAGTAGAAGTGCTGGAGGAGGCAAAAGAAGTGTTATCTCAGATGAATCTGGATGACATCCTGCAGTATGATACAGATATAGAAGAGGACAAAAAAGGGGCAACAGATGAGATTTCGGATGAGATTGAGAGGAGCAGTTCCAGAAATAACCTTACCTGGATCATAGTAAATGAGGAAAACAGCGGTTATTATTACTGGGGAGAGAATAATATGGCAAAAATGCTCCGCAGTAAGCTGTTTGGGTATATTAATGATCTGGATCAGGATATGCAGCACAGTCGTGTGCTTAAAAAGACAGATACCTGTACCATGTGGCAGGTGCATGACCGCTTTGCAGGCATGGAGTATGTGGAATGCTGGGGACAATTTGATAATGGTTACTATTTCCTGATCCGTTCTCCTCTGGAAAGTATTGAGGAAAGTGCATCTATTTCCAACAGTTTTTACTTCATTGTAGGAATAATCATAATTGTGATCAGCGGTATTGTGATTCTTGTGATGACAAATCGTATTACCCGCCCGATCAGTGAACTGACCAAATTATCAGAGAAGATGTCTGATCTGGATTTTGATGCCAGATATCAAAGCAGGGCAGGTAATGAGATTGATGTACTTGGCGATAACTTTAACAAAATGTCCAGAAAACTTGAGAGCACGATCTCAGAGTTGAAATCGGCTAATAACAAGCTTCAGAAAGATATAGAAGATAAGATTAAAATTGATGAGATGCGTAAGGAATTTCTTGATAATGTTTCTCATGAGCTGAAAACTCCTATTGCATTGATCCAGGGATATGCAGAGGGGCTGAATGAAAATATTTCCGATGATCCGGAAAGCAGGGAATTTTACTGTGAAGTTATTATGGATGAGGCTTCAAAGATGAACAAGCTGGTCAAAAACCTGCTGACGCTGAATCAGCTGGAATCCGGTAAAGATGCCCCGGTGATGGAAAGATTTGACATTGTATCTCTGATCAGGGGTGTACTTGGTTCCATGCATATTATGATCGAACAGAAAGAAGCAACTGTGATTTTTGAAGAAACAGAACCTGTATATGTATGGGCGGATGAGTTTAAGATTGAAGAGGTTGTGACCAATTATACAAGCAATGCACTGAACCATCTGGAGGGAGAACGAAAAGTAGAAATTAAGGTTCTTCAGGAAGAGGACTGTGTGAAAGTAACCGTATTTAATACAGGTACTCCGATTCCAGAAGTGGATATCCCAAATCTCTGGAATAAATTCTACAAAGTAGATAAGGCCCGGACAAGAGAATATGGCGGAAGTGGTATCGGACTTTCAATTGTTAAGGCAATCATTGAGAGTATGAACCAGAAATATGGGGTATGCAATTATGATAATGGCGTGGAGTTCTGGTTCACTCTGGATTGCAGGCAGTGATAAGATATCCGGGTATTGTGAACGTAGTGAGAAGCGTGTTACTGTGAATGGAGTGAACAGTAACTGGTAGTATGATCGGAATAAAAACAGACAGAAGCAAAGAAAGCACTTTGCAACTGTCTGTTTTTGGGTTATACTGTATTGGAGCGTTTTGATCGGATATTTTATTCCGGTCTGACATGTGATCCGGAAAAACTTTGGATTACCATAATGAGGAAAACAGATAATGACATCAGGAGGATAACATGATTGCAATAATTGACTATGATGCCGGAAATATTAAAAGTGTAGAAAAAGCACTTCATTATCTTGGGGAAGAAACAACAGTAACCCGCGATCCGCAGACTTTGTTAAATGCGGATAAAGTAATCCTGCCGGGCGTGGGAAGCTTTGGACAGGCGATGGAGAATCTTCATACATACGGACTTGTACCTGTGATCCATGAGATTGTAGAGAAGAAGACGCCATTTCTTGGAATCTGCCTGGGACTTCAGCTCCTTTTTGAAAGCAGCGAGGAGACACCGGGGGTGGAAGGCCTTGGAATCCTGAAAGGGAAAATTGTTAAGATTCCGCCTGCGCCCGGGCTTAAGATTCCACATATGGGATGGAATTCCCTGCATTTTCAGAATAATGGCAGACTGTTTCAGGGAATCCCGGAACAGACCTATGTATATTTTGTGCATTCCTATTATCTGCAGGCAGAGGAGCCTGAGATTGTAAAGGCTACTACAGAATACAGCACCTGTATTCATGCTTCCGTAGAAAAGGACAATGTATTTGCCTGCCAGTTCCATCCGGAAAAGAGCAGCAAATGGGGACTGAAGATACTTGAAAATTTTGCTGCTGTGGGAAAAGACGGCAATACTGAGAAGGAGGGAAAATAAGATGTTTACAAAGAGAATTATTCCCTGCCTGGATGTAAATAACGGACGTGTGGTAAAGGGCGTAAATTTTGTGCAGCTTCGCGATGCGGGTGATCCGGTGGAGATTGCCAAAGCCTATGATGCAGCAGGAGCAGATGAACTGGTGTTTCTCGATATTACAGCATCCTGCGAACAGAGAGATACGGTAGTTGACATGGTAAGACGGGTTGCTGCCAATGTATTTATCCCGTTTACAGTAGGTGGCGGTATCCGTACTGTAGATGATTTCAAGAAACTGCTGAGAGAAGGAGCAGATAAGATTTCCGTAAATTCTGCAGCAATTGACAGACCGGAACTGATCAGTGAGGCGGCTGACAAGTTTGGAAGCCAGTGCGTAGTTGTGGCTATTGATGCCAAGCGCAGAGAAGACGGCGGATGGAATATTTACAAACATGGCGGAAGACTGGATACAGGGATTGATGCCATAGAGTGGGCAAAGAAAGTGGAAGCTTTGGGCGCAGGGGAAATCCTTCTTACCAGTATGGACTGTGACGGTACAAAAGCAGGATATGATCTGGCTCTTACCAGAGCAATTGCTGATGCTGTCTCCATTCCTGTGATCGCATCAGGCGGTGCAGGTACACTGGAGCATTTTTATGATGCACTGACCGAAGGGGGAGCAGATGCTGCACTGGCTGCGTCTTTGTTTCATTATAAAGAACTGGAGATTTCTCAGGTGAAGGATTATCTGTCTGACAGGGGAATTTCTGTCAGACGATGACCACGAAAAATATAAGAGGTGAAGGATAAGGTATGTCAGCAATTTCAGGTGACTGGCTGGAAGCCCTGAAGGGAGAGTTTCACCAGCCGTATTATGCGAAATTATATAAAACGGTGATGACAGAATATCAGACCAGGAAGATTTTTCCTCCTGCGGATGATCTGTTTAATGCATTTCATTTTACACCGTTAAACGAAGTGAAGGTAGTAATCCTGGGACAGGATCCCTATCATAATGACGGGCAGGCTCATGGGCTTTGTTTTTCCGTAAAGAGAGGAGTGGAGACTCCGCCGTCCCTGGTGAATATTTATCAGGAGCTTCATGATGATTGCGGATGTTATATCCCCAATAATGGTTATCTGGAGAAGTGGGCAAAGCAGGGGGTGCTTCTTCTGAACACAGTTCTGACTGTACGTGCTCATCAGGCAAATTCACACAGGGGAATCGGCTGGGAGCAGTTTACGGATGCTGCGATCCAGGTTCTGAATGAGCAGGACCGTCCTATTGTATTTCTGCTCTGGGGACGTCCGGCGCAGATGAAAAAATCCATGCTGAATAATCCGAAGCATCTGATTCTGGAGGCACCTCATCCAAGTCCTCTGTCTGCTTACAGGGGATTTTTCGGATGTAAACATTTCAGTAAAACAAACGAATTTCTTGTTGCCAATGGTCTGGAACCAATCGACTGGCAGATAGAAAATATATAAGAAAAGAGGTAATGTGTAGTCAGGTAAAAGACACACAGTGATAACATGAATCAGAAAAACAATTTAGTAAAAAATGCATCCTTTCTGATGATTGCAGCTATGATCTCCAAGGTGATCGGCCTTCTGTACAAGAGTCCCCTTTCCAATATTATAGGAAGCCTTGGAATGGGCTATACAAGCCTTGCGCAGAATGCCTATATGATCCTTCTGATGATCGCATCATTTAGTATTCCACAGGCGGTATCCAAGCTGATCTCCGAGCGTATTGCTCTGAAGGATTACAGAAATGCACATAAGTTCTTTAAGGGTGCCATGATCTATGCCATGGTGATTGGCGGAGTGGTCGGTTTGTTCTGTCTCTTTGGAGCAGGGCTGATCATCCCTCAGAATCAGAAGGATGCAATTCCGGCACTTCAGATTCTGGCTCCGACGATTTTTTTGTCCGGTATTCTTGGGGTATTCAGAGGATATTTTCAGGCATACAGAAATATGATGCCAACATCTATCTCCCAGATCATTGAGCAGGTATTTAATGCGGCAGTCAGTCTTCTGGCAGCCTGGGGATTCATCAATGCATTCTCAGATGGAACAGAGAACAGCATTGCAAAATGGGGGGCAGCAGGTTCCACAGTAGGAACCGGAGCCGGAGTGGTGACTGCATTGGCATTCATGCTTCTGGTGTATGGTGTAAACCGCAGAAAAATCCTGCACCGGGTAGAGAAAGACCACAGACATCAGGAAGAGTCCTACAAAGAGATTTTTCGTGTGATCATCCTGGTTGTTTCGCCGATCATTCTCAGCGCCTTTGTTTATAATGTAAATGCTTATATCAATGGGTATCTTTTCTCGGATATTCTGGGAAGAAGAGGTGGAGATGCGGCACAGATTGGTATTTTATATGCAGAGTATGCTACTTACTTTATGACAATTATCAATATTCCTCTGACGCTGTCCAGTACGGCACCTACTTCCATGATTCCGGAAGTTTCCGCCCTGTATGCCACCGGAGACATTGAAGCGACCAGAGAGTGCATTGACCAGACCGTACAGCTTTCTATGGTAGTTTCTGCCCCATGTGCCATGGGACTGGCAGTGCTTGCACAGCCGATTGTATTTTTGCTTTACGGAAATTCCACAGGACTGGCAGCCAACCTGCTGATCCTTGGTTCTTTTTCGATCCTGCTCAATGGAATGTCAAATATTTCCAATGGAGTTCTGCAGGCAATCGGACAGCAGAGGATTCCGGTGATTACGGCTGCAATCGCACTGGTTGTGGATATTGTGGTAGTGGTAGTGCTGCTGTTTACTACAAACCTTGGAGTTTATGCACTGCTGATCGCAATGGTGATCTATTCTGTGGTTGTGTGTGTGTTAAATGACAGAGCCATGAAGAAATATCTGCAGTATAAGAATCCATGGAAAGAAGGATATCTGTATCCTGTTCTTGCATCTGTTCCCATGGGAATTGTTGCAGGCTGTATCTGCTATGGACTGAACATTTTTGTAAAATCCAATTTCATTTGTCTGATTGTTTCCATTCCTGTTGCTGCGGTTGTTTATCTGTTTGCTTACCTGATCATCAGCAAGCCGTCAGAATCACAGCTTAGAAGAATTCCGGGTGGAAGCTATCTGATAAGGATTGCAGAGAAACTTCCGTTCTGGCAGAATAATTAAAAAACAGAAGTTATAAAAAATAAAAGAGTTATATTTCATGGTTTAAATGTATTTCTGAAATAGAAACACATTTAAAATTTCTGAAATATAACTCTTTTATTTTAGGCGTCTTTCTTTTCTGCTTTTTTCAGGTTTTTTTGAGCTGTGGAGAGCATCAGTTTGATTCGGTTGAGCTGGTTAACTTCACTTGCACCCGGGTCATAATCGATGGCTACAATATTGGCTGTCGGATATTCTCTGCGGATCTCTTTGATAACACCCTTACCTACAATGTGGTTCGGCAGACATCCGAAAGGCTGGATACAAACAATATTCGGAACATCTCCATGGATCAGTTCCATCATCTCACCTGTCAGGAACCATCCCTCACCTGTCTGGTTTCCGGTGGAAACGATCGGAGATGCCATTTTTGCCAGATCTCTGATATCAGCAGGCGGTGCAAAATGGCGGCTCTGTGCAAGAGCTTCGCTTGCAGGCTTTCTCACCCATTCGATTGCTTTGATTCCCCAGTTTGCCATGGTTGCCTTGGACTTCTTGAATCCAAGATTTTCTACCTTAAAGTTCTGATTATAGAAGCAGTAGCACATGAAATCGATCAGATCCGGTACAACTGCCTCAGCGCCTTCAGATTCCAGAAGCTCTGCCAGATGATTATTTGCAGCAGGCAGGAACTTGACAAGGATCTCACCTACGATGCCGACACGAGGCTTTTTCACATCACTGATCGGAATGGTATCAAATTCGTGAACCATTTCGCGGCACATTTTCTTAAACTGGCTGTGGCTGATACTGCTTCCGCTTAAGAAAGAAATCACACGCTGTTCCCAGATTTTATGTTTCCTGTTTACGATTCCTTCTTCCAGTTCATAAGGACGCATACGATATACGCATTTCATCAGGATATCTCCGAATACGGCACCGTAAGCAACTTTCTTCACTAATGGAAGCGTAAGTTTGAATCCGGGATTGCTTTCCAGACCGCTTAAGTTAACAGAGATAACCGGAATCTGTTCCATACCGGCTTTCTTTAATGCGCGTCGTATAAATGCGATATAGTTGGAAGCACGACATCCGCCACCTGTCTGTGACATGACAACGGCCGTTTTGTTCAGGTCATATTTACCGGAAAGCAGAGCATCCATGATCTGTCCCACAACGATCAGAGACGGATAGCAGGCGTCATTGTTTACATATTTCAGACCAACATCCACTGCATGCTTATTGTCATTCGGAAGCACCTCCAGGTTGTATCCGCAGGAATTGAATGCTGCCTGCAGGAGGCTGAAATGGAACGGTGACATCTGCGGGCAGAGGATGGTATATTCCTTTCTCATTTCCTTTGTAAAGGATACTTTATCAATGGAAGCAGGTTTGACAGTACGTTTCTGTCCTTGTGCTTTCTTCGCGCGGATCGCTGCGATCAGGGAACGGATACGGATTCTTGCAGCACCAAGGTTATTTACCTCGTCAATCTTTAAGCAGGTATAGATTTTGTCACTTCCGTCAAGGATTTCATAAACCTCGTCAGTAGTAACTGCATCCAGACCACATCCGAAAGAATTAAGCTGGATCAGATCCAGATCATCACGTGTCTTTACATAGTTTGCGGCAGCATACAGTCTGGAGTGGTACATCCACTGGTCATTGACGCGGATCGGGCGTTCCACAGGTGCCAGATGAGAGATGGAATCCTCAGTAAGTACGGCAATACCATAGCTGTTGATCAGATCCGGGATACCATGATGGATTTCTGGGTCAATGTGGTATGGACGGCCTGCAAGAACAATACCATGGCGACCTGTCTCTTCCAGGTATTTCAGGGTTTCTTCCCCTTTTTTCTGTACATCGCGGCGTGCAGCAGCCATTTCTTCCCAGCCCTTATGCACAGCAGCTTTGATTTCTTCAGCCGGGATATCCTTAAATTCCTCTACCAGACGATTTGCCAGAATTTCCTCAGAAGTAAATGCAAGGAAGGGATTGCGGAAGGTAATGGACGGATCATTTAATTCGTCTACGTTATTCTTGATATTTTCGGCATAAGAGGTAACGATCGGGCAGTTATAGTGATTGACTGCATCCGGGAACTCGTTACGTTCATATGGAATACAAGGGTAGAAAATAAATTTCACACCATTGCGGATCAGCCAGGTTACATGGCCATGTGCAAGTTTGGCAGGGTAGCATTCGGATTCACTTGGAATGGATTCAATACCCAGCTCATAAATCTTTCTGGTGGAAGTAGGAGAGAGCACAACCTCATACTTCAGTTCTGTAAAGAAAGTATACCAGAAAGGATAATTCTCAAACATATTCAGAACACGCGGGATACCTACTTTACCTCTGGATGCCTTATCAGCAGTAAGCGGTGTGTAGGAGAAAATACGTTTATATTTGTATTCATAAAGATTCGGAATATGATCTTTGTTCTTTTCCTTGCCAATACCACGCTCGCAGCGGTTACCGCTTACATACTGACGGCCTCCGGAGAATTTGTTGATAGTCAGACGGCAGTTATTGGTACATCCACGACAGTTTGCCATAGAAGTTGTATATTTCAGCTCGTTAATCTTATCAATGGAGAGCATAGTCGTTTCTGCACCTTCCTGATGGCGTTCGCGGGCAATCAGTGCGGCACCGAAGGCACCCATGATTCCGGCGATATCCGGACGGATGGCTTCGCAGCCTGCAATCTTTTCGAAGCTTCGAAGAACCGCATCATTGTAGAAGGTACCACCCTGTACAACGATGTGCTTGCCAAGTTCGGAAGCGTCAGAAACCTTGATAACCTTATACAGAGCATTTTTGATAACAGAGTAAGCAAGACCTGCGGAAATATCGGAAACCTCAGCTCCCTCTTTCTGCGCCTGCTTTACCTTGGAATTCATGAAAACAGTACATCTGGTACCAAGATCTATAGGATGCTGTGCAAAAACAGCAGCTTTTGCGAAATCCTGTACTGTATAATTCAGGGATTTGGCAAAGGTTTCAATAAAGGAACCGCATCCGGAGGAGCATGCTTCATTTAACTGTACGCTGTCAACGGTCTTGTTGCGGATCTTGATACATTTCATATCCTGTCCGCCGATATCCAGGATACAGTCTACCTCCGGGTCAAAAAACGCTGCTGCATAGTAATGGGATACGGTCTCAACCTCGCCCTCATCCAGGATCAGAGCAGCCTTAATCAGAGCCTCGCCGTAACCTGTAGAACAGGAATAAGCGATCTTTGCGTCTTTGGGAAGCAGTTCATAGATTTCTTTAATAGAACGGATGGTAGTTTTTAACGGGTTTCCGTTGTTGCTGCTGTAAAAGGAATAGAGAAGTGTTCCATCTTCGCCTACCAGTGCAGTTTTGGTTGTGGTGGAACCTGCATCAATACCCAGATAGCAGTTTCCTTTATATGTAGCCAGATCTCCTGTTTTTACTTTGTAGGAACTCTGACGTTTTGCAAATGCATCGTATTCTTCCTGAGAAGCGAAAAGTGGTTCCATACGTTCTACTTCAAAATCCAGCTTAATGGAATTGCGGAGTCTGTCTTTCATTTCTGTCAGGGAAATGGAGCTGTCTTCTTTTGCATTTAATGCAGAACCAATGGCTGCAAAAAGATGGGAGTTCTCCGGAATGATGGTGTGTTCCTCATCCAGCTTCAAAGTACGGATAAAGGATTCTCTCAGTTCGGACAGGAAGTGAAGCGGACCACCCAGGAATGCAACATGTCCACGAATGGGTTTCCCGCAGGCAAGACCGGAGATGGTCTGGTTTACAACTGCCTGGAAAATAGAAGCTGACAGATCCGGTTTGGTTGCACCGTCATTGATCAGCGGCTGGATATCCGTTTTGGCGAAAACACCGCAGCGGGCAGCAATCGGGTAGAGCGCTTTGTAATCTTTGGCATATTCATTCAGACCTGTGGCATCTGTCTGGAGAAGAGAAGCCATCTGGTCGATGAAAGAACCGGTACCGCCTGCACAGATACCGTTCATACGCTGTTCTACGTTTCCGTTTTCGAAATAAATGATCTTGGCATCCTCACCACCAAGCTCGATGGCAACATCTGTCTTTGGTGCCAGCTTCTGCAGAGAAGTAGAAACTGCAATAACCTCCTGGGTAAAAGGAACGCCCAGATGGTTGGCAAGGGTCAGACCGCCGGAACCTGTGATCACAGGATGGAGAGTCATCTCGCCATACTGGTCAAAGGCTTCCTGAAGAAGGTCTGCAAGGGTTTCCTGAATGTTGGCGAAATGGCGCTTGTAATCTGCGAAAATAAGATTTTCATTCTCGTCCAGAATCGCGATTTTTACAGTAGTGGAACCAATGTCAATTCCAAGTGTTTTGTAATTCATAAAGTAAATTCAAGCCTCCTCTTTCTGTATAAAAGAAAAAATATTGAAGTAATTCTTTCCTATTAAAATATCTATTTCCAGATATGAATATTCCGTAATATTATACGCTAACGGTCTGGAAAAGACAATATGAAACTTTACCAATGATTACCTTATTTGCAGTTGAAAATTCAGCTATTTCGGGATATAATAGAAAAAGTGATTTTTATCAAGAGGAGAGAAAAAATGGCAGAATATAAACTTCTTAAAACAGAAGGCCGTGCCAAGCGTGCAGAATTTCATACAGTGCATGGTACGATCCAGACTCCTGTTTTTATGAATGTGGGAACGATCGGTGCGATTAAAGGCGCTGTATCCACCATGGATTTACAGCAGATCGGAACACAGGTAGAATTATCAAATACTTATCATCTTCATGTGCGTCCGGGTGATAAAATAGTAAAGCAGTTAGGTGGCCTTCATAAATTTATGGTATGGGACAAACCAATCCTTACAGACTCAGGCGGATTCCAGGTATTTTCCCTTGCAAAGCTGAGAAAGATCAAAGAAGAGGGAGTCTATTTTAACTCCCATATTGACGGGCATAAGATCTTTATGGGTCCGGAAGAGAGTATGCAGATCCAGTCCAATCTTGCTTCCACTATTGCCATGGCATTTGATGAATGTCCCAGCAGTGTGGCTGACAGGGATTATGTGCAGAAGTCTGTAGACAGAACCACACGATGGCTTGCCCGCTGTAAAGCGGAAATGGCGAGACTGAACAGTCTGCCGGATACCATTAACAAAGAACAGCTTCTGTTTGGAATCAACCAGGGTGCTGTTTATGAAGATATCCGTATTGAGCATGCCAAAGCGATCTCTGAAATGGATCTGGATGGCTATGCTGTCGGCGGTCTGGCAGTTGGAGAAACCCATGAAGAGATGTACAGGATCCTGGATGCGGTAGTCCCCTATCTTCCTCAGAATAAACCTACTTACCTGATGGGTGTGGGAACACCGGCAAATATCCTGGAAGGTGTTGAACGTGGTATTGACTTCTTTGACTGCGTATATCCAAGCCGTAACGGCCGCCATGGACATGTATATACCAATCATGGAAAGATGAATCTGTTCAATGCAAAATATGAACTGGACACACGTCCTATCGAAGAAGGCTGTCAGTGTCCTGCATGCCAGCATTACAGCAGAGCCTATATCCGTCATCTTCTGAAAGCAAAGGAAATGCTGGGAATGCGTCTCTGTGTACTTCACAATCTGTATTTCTATAATCATATGATGGAAGAAATCCGAGATGCTCTTGATGCAGGAAACTTCGCAGAATATAAGAAAATGCGGCTGGAAGGCTTTGAAGAGGGAAAAATTAACTCGAAAAGATAATCTGTATATAAAATAATTATTAAATATGCCAAAAACTCTTGAAGTAAAGCGGTTTTTTGTGTATGATGTGTAGTGACGCTTTAATCAGATTGTTCTGCATGAAAACAAGATTTCATACAGAAGGTAACGGAGATTATAAGTGGATCGCAAAGCAGCTCTTCAGTATGAGCAGCCGTCAGGACGGTCTGTGAATACATGATGGACTGCAAATATGCAGAATAACAGGAAAAGTTACAGGAGGAATCAAAATGAACGCATCAAGCGGAATGGGTATGGTTGGCGCTATTGTCTGGATGGTAGTACTGTTCGGAATTATGTACTTCTTAATGCTTCGCCCTCAGAAAAAAGAGCAGAAGAGACTTCAGGCAATGTTAAATGACATGGAAGTTGGCGACAGCATTGTTACTACCGGCGGCTTTTATGGCGTTGTCATTGACATGACAGAAGAAGACGTGATCGTAGAATTCGGTAACAACAAAAACTGCCGTATTCCAATGAGAAAACAGGCAATCGCTGAAGTTGAGAAAGCCGGAAGCGCTGCCGAATAATGAAAGAGATATGAAAAAAGCGGAACCTATAGTCAGTGATGGCTGTGGTTCTGTTTTTTTATTTTTACAGTAAAATCTCCGGAAAACAGCACTTTTGTATTTTTTCACTTTAATAGGTTGAAATCTGTCGGAAAGTGCGTTATTATAATAACAATTACGCAATTAGAGTATTTTTGGAGGAAATTATTATGGATTATAAGATTGCATTGATCCCCGGCGACGGAATCGGACCGGAAATCGTAAGAGAAGCAAAGAAAGTACTGGACAAGGTATGCGAGAAATATGGACACAGCTTTTCCTATTCAGAAGTTCTGTTAGGCGGCGCATCCATCGATGTACACGGCGTACCCCTTACTGATGAGGCAATTGCCACTGCCAAATCATCAGACGCCGTACTGATGGGCTCTATTGGCGGAGATGCAAAAACTTCTCCATGGTATAAGCTTGAGCCGTCCAAACGCCCGGAAGCAGGACTTCTTGCAATCCGTAAGGCATTAAATCTTTTTGCAAACTTAAGACCGGCTTACCTTTACAATGAGCTGAGAAAAGCGTGCCCTCTCCGCGATGAGATTATCGGAGACGGATTTGACATGATCATTGTACGTGAGCTTACAGGCGGCCTGTATTTCGGAGAACGTCAGACAATTGAAGAGAATGGCGTGAAGAAAGCGATTGATACACTTTCCTATAACGAAAACGAAATCCGCCGTATTGCCATCAAAGCATTTGAGATCGCACGTAAGAGAAGAAATAAAGTGACAAGCGTAGATAAGGCAAATGTTCTGGATTCTTCCAGACTCTGGAGAAAAGTGGTAGAGGAAGTTGCCAAAGACTATCCGGATGTTACCTTAGAGCATATGCTGGTTGACAACTGCGCAATGCAGCTTGTACGTGATCCAAAACAGTTCGATGTTATCCTGACAGAGAATATGTTCGGAGATATCCTTTCAGACGAGGCAAGTATGGTAACAGGCTCCATCGGAATGCTTTCATCTGCAAGCTTAAATGAGACAAAATTCGGTCTCTATGAGCCAAGCCATGGTTCTGCACCTGATATTGCAGGACAGGATAAGGCAAACCCTATTGCAACCATTCTTTCCGCAGCAATGATGCTTCGCTTCTCCCTTGATATGGATAAAGAAGCAGATGCAGTAGAAGCAGCAGTACAGAAAGTCCTGACAGAGGGATACCGCACAGGTGATATCATGTCAGAGGGATGCAAGCTTGTAGGAACAAAGGAAATGGGCGATCTGATCGCAGCAGCTCTGTAAGAATTGATATTAAGAGGATTCAGTCGGCGCAGGCAGATTACGGAGTCAGGAATTTCGGTTGAATCATTAAAAATAAATAAAACAGTAAGAAAAGAGGAAATAAAACAATGAGAAGTGATGCAGTAAAAACAGGCACACAGCAGGCACCTCACCGTTCCCTGTTTAATGCTCTTGGAATGACAAAAGAAGAAATGGACAGACCTCTGGTAGGTATCGTAAGTTCTTACAATGAAATCGTACCAGGTCATATGAACCTTGACAAGATCACACAGGCAGTTAAGCTTGGTGTGGCAATGGCAGGCGGTACACCTGTTATGTTCCCGGCAATCGCAGTATGTGACGGTATTGCAATGGGACACGTTGGAATGAAATATTCTCTGGTTACCAGAGACCTGATCGCAGATTCCACAGAAGCTATGGCAATGGCACATCAGTTTGATGCACTGGTAATGATTCCAAACTGTGACAAGAACGTACCCGGACTTCTGATGGCAGCAGCCAGACTGAATGTTCCTACTGTATTTGTAAGCGGCGGTCCAATGCTTGCCGGACATCTGAACGGACACAAGACAAGTCTTTCCAGTATGTTCGAGGCAGTAGGTGCTTACGCAGCAGGCAAGCTTGATGAGGACGGCCTGACAGAATGTGAAATGAAAACATGTCCTACATGCGGATCCTGTTCCGGTATGTACACAGCAAACTCCATGAACTGTCTGACAGAGGTTCTTGGTATGGGCCTGAAAGGAAACGGAACTATTCCTGCTGTATATTCCGAACGTATCCGTCTTGCAAAACATGCAGGTATGCAGGTTATGGAAATGTACAGAAAGAACATCCGTCCAAGAGATATCATGACAAAGGAAGCAATCCTCAATGCCCTGACAGTAGACATGGCACTTGGATGCTCCACAAACAGTATGCTTCACCTTCCGGCTATCGCTCATGAGATCGGAATGGACTTTGATATCAGCTTTGCAAATGAAATCAGTGCAAAGACTCCAAACCTCTGCCACCTTGCACCTGCAGGCCCGACATACATGGAAGACCTGAACGAAGCTGGCGGTGTATATGCAGTTATGAACGAACTGAATAAGAAGGGACTTCTTCATACTGAGTGCATGACAGTCACAGGCAAGACAGTAGGCGAGAACATCAAAGACTGTGTAAACTTAAATCCTGAAGTTATCAGACCGATTGACAATCCATACAGCCAGACAGGCGGACTTGCAGTTCTTAAGGGTAACCTTGCACCGGACGGTGGTGTTGTAAAACGTTCTGCAGTTGTAGAAGAGATGATGGTCCATGAAGGACCTGCAAGAGTCTTTGACTGTGAAGAAGATGCAATCGCAGCTATCAAAGGCGGCAAGATCGTAGAGGGTGACGTAGTAGTTATCCGTTACGAAGGACCGAAAGGCGGTCCTGGCATGAGAGAAATGCTGAACCCTACATCTGCGATCGCAGGTATGGGACTGGGATCTTCTGTAGCCCTGATCACAGACGGACGTTTCAGCGGTGCATCCAGAGGAGCATCCATCGGACACGTATCACCGGAAGCAGCAGTCGGCGGACCGATCGCACTTGTTGAAGAAGGGGATATCATCAGCATCAACATTCCGGAACTGAAACTGGAGATCAAGGTTTCCGATGAAGAAATGCAGGCAAGAAAAGCTAAATGGCAGCCTCGTGAGCCAAAGGTAACAACAGGATATCTTGCAAGATATGCTGCCATGGTAACCTCCGGAAACAGAGGAGCGATCCTTGAGGTACCAAAAGCAAAATAAAGATGAACAAGTACCCGGCGGGAATTGCAGCATAACCTGTGATTCCTGCCTGAAAAGTTAGGAGGATATGTAAAGATGCAGCTTACAGGTGCTGAAATCATCGTTGAATGTTTAAAAGAACAGGGCGTTGACACTGTATTCGGATATCCGGGCGGTGCCATCCTGAATGTATATGACGCCCTCTATGAATATAAAGACCAGATCACACATGTACTGACCTCCCATGAGCAGGGAGCATCCCATGCAGCAGACGGATACGCAAGAGCTACCGGTAAAGTCGGCGTGTGTCTTGCAACTTCCGGTCCCGGAGCTACCAATCTGGTAACAGGAATTGCTACCGCATACATGGATTCCGTACCAATGGTGGCAATCACATGTAACGTGGGAACCCCGCTTCTCGGAAAGGATTCTTTCCAGGAGGTTGATATTACAGGAATTGTAATGCCTATTACAAAGCACAGCTTTATCGTAAAAGACATTACTACTCTGGCAGACACTGTACGCAGAGCATTCTATATTGCAAAGAGCGGACGTCCCGGTCCTGTGCTTGTAGATGTGACCAAGGATGTGACAGGTGCGAAATATGAATATACTGCCTGCGCTCCTGCTGAGATCACACCGAAAACAGACACTATCAAAGACGAAGACATTGCAACTGCAGTACAGATGATCAAAGAAGCGAAGAGACCATTTATTTTTACAGGCGGCGGCACGATTATCTCAGAGGCATCCAGAGAAGTGACAGAACTTGCTCACAGAATCGACGCTCCTGTATGTGACAGTCTTATGGGTAAGGGAGGATTTTCCGGAGAAGATCCTCTGTACACAGGAATGCTTGGAATGCATGGAACAAAAACTTCCAATCTTGGTGTCTCAGGCTGCGATCTCCTGATCGTGCTGGGAGCCAGATTCAGTGATCGTGTCACAGGAAACACAAAGACCTTTGCAAAGAATGCGAAGATTCTCCAGATTGACGTAGATGCTGCTGAGATTAACAAAAACATCGTAGTAGATGCAAGTGTGGTAGGAGATGAGAAAGAAGTTCTCAAACGTATTCTGGCAGAGGTTCCGGAAATGAGACATTCGGAATGGACTGCACATATCAGTGAACTGAAGGAAAAATATCCGTTAAGATATGATCATTCCCAGCTTACAGGCCCATACATTATTGAGAAGCTGTACGAACTGACAAAAGGAGATGCCATTATCACAACAGAGGTTGGACAGAACCAGATGTGGGCAGCTCAGTATTTTAAATACAAAGAGCCAAGAACCTTCCTTTCTTCCGGTGGCCTGGGAACTATGGGATATGGACTTGGTGCAGCCATTGGTGCCAAGATGGGAAGACCGGACAAAACTGTGGTAAACATTGCAGGTGACGGCTGTTTCCGTATGAATATGAATGAGATCGCAACAGCAGTCCGCTGTGGCAGACCTTTAATTGAAATCGTATTGAACAATCATGTACTGGGAATGGTACGTCAGTGGCAGACCTTGTTCTATGACCACAGATATTCCCATACAATTTTAAATGATGCAGTAGATTTTGTGAAGCTGGCAGAAGCCATGGGAGCAAAAGCAATCCGTATCACAAAGATGGAAGAGGTAGAGCCTGCATTAAAAGAGGCTCTGGCATGTCCGGGACCTATCGTACTTGACTGTATGATCGATCAGGATCTCAGTGTATTTCCGATGGTACCGGCAGGCGCAAGCATTGATGATATTTTTGATGAGGAGGATATGAAAAACAATGAGCAGAGTGTATAATTTTTCCGCAGGACCGGCTGTACTGCCGGAAGAGGTACTGAAAGAAGTAGCAGAGGAGATGATGGACTATCAGGGCTCCGGTATGTCTGTAATGGAAATGAGCCACAGAAGTGCTGATTTCCAGAAGATCATCGATGAGGCAGAGCAGGATCTTCGTGATCTGATGAAGATTCCGGATAACTATAAGGTATTATTCCTTCAGGGCGGAGCTTCCCAGCAGTTTGCAGCAATCCCTATGAACCTTATGAAGAACAAGGTTGCTGATTACATTGTAACAGGACAGTGGGCAAAGAAAGCATACCAGGAAGCACAGAAATATGGAAAAGCAAACAAGATCGCTTCTTCCGAGGATAAGACTTTTTCCTATATTCCTGACTGCAGCGACCTTCCGATCAGCCCGGATGCAGACTATGTATACATTTGTGAAAACAACACGATTTACGGAACAAAATTCAAGAAGCTTCCTAACACAAAAGGAAAAACTCTGGTAGCAGATGTTTCCTCCTGCTTCTTATCCGAGCCTGTTGATGTATCCAAATATGGAATCATCTATGGCGGTGTACAGAAGAATATCGGACCTGCAGGTATGGTAATCTCCATTATCCGCGAAGATCTGATCACAGATGATGTTCTGGAAGGAACACCTACTATGCTGAAATTCAAAACACAGGCAGACTCAGGTTCTCTTTACAATACTCCAAACTGCTACTGCATCTATGTATGCGGTAAGGTCTTCAAATGGCTGAAGAAAATGGGCGGCCTGGAAGAAATGCAGAGACGTAACATTGAGAAAGCGAAAATCCTCTATGATTTCCTTGATCAGAGCAAGCTTTTCAAAGGAACTGTTGTGCCGGAAGACCGTTCTCTCATGAATGTACCTTTCGTAACAGGTGACAAGGACATGGATGCCAAATTTGTAAAAGAAGCAAAAGAGGCAGGATTTGTAAACTTAAAGGGACATCGTACAGTGGGCGGTATGCGTGCAAGTATCTACAATGCTATGCCAAAAGAAGGGGTGGAAGCACTGGTTGCTTTCATGAAGAAGTTTGAGGAGGAAAATGCATAATGTTTCAGTATCATTGCCTGAATCCCATTGCAGAAAAAGGTCTGGGATTATTTGATGAAGAATATAAGAAAAGCGAAGATCTGCAGGAGTGTGATGCAGTCCTTGTAAGAAGCGCAAAAATGCATGACATGGAGCTTCCTGAGAGCGTGAAGGTAATCGCACGTGCAGGTGCAGGTGTCAACAATATTCCTGTAAAGGACTGTGCAGAAAAAGGTGTGGTAGTATTCAATACACCGGGCGCCAATGCAAACGGTGTGAAGGAGCTTGTACTTGCAGGTATGCTTCTTGCTTCCCGCGATATCGTAGGCGGTATCGAATGGGTTGCCAAAGAGAAAGATCAGGAAGACATCGATAAACTTGCTGAGAAACAGAAAAAACAGTTTGCAGGATGCGAGATCATGGGCAAGAAACTGGGTATCATCGGTCTTGGTGCCATCGGAGCAATGGTGGCAAACGCTGCTTCTGCACTTGGAATGGAAGTATACGGATATGACCCATATATTTCTATTGATGCTGCATGGAATCTTTCCCGCACCATCAAGCACATCAAGAGCCTGGATGAGATTTATTCCCAGTGTGATTACATCACCATCCATGTGCCTCTTCTTGACAGCACAAAAGAGATGATCAACAAAGAAGCATTAGACAAGATGAAAGACGGCGTAGTACTTCTGAACTTTGCCCGCGATCTTCTGGTTGATGAAGATGCTCTGATCGAAGCATTAGATAGCGGAAAAGTAAAGAAATATGTGACAGACTTTGCAAACCATACAGTAGCAGGACATAAGGGAATCCTGGTAACTCCACATCTTGGAGCATCCACAGAGGAATCCGAAGAAAACTGTGCAGTAATGGCAGTGAAAGAAGTGAGAGATTTCCTTGAGAACGGAAATATCAAAAACTCTGTAAACTTCCCCAACTGTGATATGGGAACCTGCGTGGCAGTAGGACGTATTGCCATCTGCCACAAAAACATCCCGAACATGATCAGCCAGTTCACCAAGATCCTTGGTGCAGAAGGCCTGAACATCGCAGATATGACAAACAAGAGTAAAGGCGAATATGCTTATACTCTCATTGATCTGGAAAGCGCAGCATCCAGAGAAGCACTGGATGAACTGAAAGCAATTGAAGGTGTTTCCAGAGTACGTGTGGTAAAATAGTAAGATACAAGTTAACGGTTTAGTATTTTTATAATGACTGACTGTTGATTTGTAATAGAGATTTATATATTTAAAATATCTCCTGTCTGATTGAGATTTTCAATCGCCAGGAGATATTTTTTGATTTTTATGATAAAAAAAGGAAGCCCAGTCTGGCGGTGCCAGAGGGCTTCCTTAAAAAATTATGATGTTAAATCAGCATCCTCTTGATTTCATAAAGTCAAGAACCTCTTCTTTGGTGGACATAACGCGAAGAGCACCCTTGCGTGTGGTGATCAGAGAAGCTGCCGCATTTGCGAATGTGAGCAGTTCTTTTAAGTTCTCTTCTGTCAGATTGTCCAGACCATGTTCCAGAACATAGTTTAAGGAACTTGCGCAGAAGGTATCGCCTGCACCTGTTGTCTCGATAGTCTTTTCCTGAAGGAAAGGAGCAGCCTCCACTTTCATGTCTTTGTAGTAAGCGCGGCTTCCGTCTTTTCCCAGTGTGATAAGGATAAGCGGAATGTTGTATTTCTCTTTCAGAAGTGCGGCACCCTTGTCATAGTCTGTAGTTCCGAACAGGAATTCAACTTCGTTATCTGAGATTTTCAGAATATCGCATTTGCCAAGGCCGTATTCGATCTCTGCCTTTGCGTCATCCAGAGATTTCCATAATGGCGGACGAAGATTCGGGTCAAAGCTGATGATACATCCGGCTTCTTTTGCAACATCGATGGCATAGCGGGTTGCTTCGCGTACTCCTTCGTGAGTGGAAGAAAGAGTTCCGAAGTGGAAGATTCTGGAATCTCTGATCAGGTCTTCCTGGATTTCATCCTTGGTGAGCATCATATCTGCACCCGGGTTACGGTAGAAGGAGAAATCTCTGTCTCCGTCAGGATAGGTATGTACGAATGCAAGTGTTGTATGTACTTCGTTATCAATTACAAGATTGCGGGTGTCGATTCCTACTTCCTCTACGGCATTCTTAAGCTGGGTTCCGAACATGTCGTTTCCGACTTTGCCGATGAATGCAGTTTTTTTGCCAAGCTTCTCAAGCATTGCAAGCACGTTGCATGGAGCACCGCCCGGATTGGCTTCCAGCATTGGATTCCCCTGTGCGCTGCTTCCGTTTTCAGTAAAGTCAATCAATAATTCGCCTAATGCGGTTACGTCAAAGGCTTTGTTTCCCATTTTGTATCCTCCTTGTTGTGATGGAAAGAAGCATAGTATCCGGAACAAGATTCTTTCCATAGTTAATAACATAAATTTAGCGCAGGAAAGGGAATTTGTCAAACAATTTTCTTTATTTTTTTGTGCAAAGATGCTAAAATAAACATAACTTGATTTGTTATTGTTTACAGGTGACGTTTAATGTACCATAAATACGCTGCCGGTAAGGGTAACCGATCATCGTATTTCTGACAATCGGGGAGGTAACGCAGCTATGGACGAAAAAGTATACGGCTATATGGACTGGCCGAGGATTGAAGCTATTGTGTATGGAGAGGAAACTGCTCCCAGAGATGTGATGGGACCAAGGATCACACAGGACGGAGTTCTTATTCAGGGATTTTTTCCTGATGCAGAAGAAGTCAGTGTGATCAGCGGAAAGAAAACCTATGTCTGCGAGAAAGAGGACGAGGCCGGATATTTTGCAGTATTGCTTCCTGTACGCAAGGTGCCGGAATACAGATTTCTTATAAAAATGGGAGAGACAGAGACAGAATGTTATGATCCCTATGCTTTTCCATGCCAGATCACAGAGGAAGAGGAGAAGGCTTTCTGCGCAGGTGTTTATTATGAGGCATATAAGAAGCTGGGCGCTCATCCAATGGAGATTAAAGGAGTGAAAGGTACTCTTTTTGCTGTCTGGGCTCCGAACGCAGTGAGTGTAAATATTGCAGGTGATTTTAATGGATGGATCGGACGTGCGACTATTATGCATCGTATGCCTATGTCCGGTATCTTTGAGCTGTTTGTACCCGGGGTAGAGGCAGGGACACATTATAAATATGAAATTAAAGTCAAAGGCGGCGAAGTTCTGTTAAAGGCTGATCCTTATGGGAACAGTGCAGACCATGATCCTGAGGGAGCATCTGTTGTAGCAGATGTAAGTGCTTTTCAGTGGAATGACGGAGACTGGATGAAAGAGCGTCACAGATTTGATGACAGGAAACAGCCGGTTTCTATATATGAAACATCTCTGGAGGAATGGAAATCCGCTGAGGAACTGGTGGAATTTCTGGCAGAGGAAGATTTTACCCATGTGGAACTCCATCCTGTGATGGAATATCTGGATGATATTACAGGTGGTTATTCTACATATGCATATTATGCACCTACTTCCAGATTTGGAAGCGTGGCGGATTTTCAGAAGCTGGTAGATGAGCTGCATCAGGCGGGGGTCGGTGTGATTCTGGACTGGACACCTGCACAGTTCCCGCGTTATGCCTCCGGTCTGGAGAAATTTGACGGAACACCTCTTTATGAGAGACAGAATCCGGCAGAGGCCATTCATCCGTTCTGGGGAACATTGCTCTATAATTACGGAAGCCCGATGGTGAAAGATTTCCTGATCTCCAATGCCTGCTTCTGGGCTGAGGTCTACCATGCTGACGGTCTGCGTATGGACGATGTGGATGCCATGCTGTATCTGGATTATGGCAGAAATCCGGGAGAGTGGACACCTAATATTTACGGAACCAATGAAAATCTGGATGCTCTGGAATTTCTGAAGCATCTGAATTCTGTGATAAAGGAGAGAAATCCCGGATTGCTTTTAGTTGCTCAGGAGAACGGACTCTGGCCGGAGCTGACAGACAGTGTGGAGAATGACCATCTGGGATTTGACTATAAGTGGAGTGGCGGATGGACAAAAGATCTGCTTGAATATTTGAGCAAGGATCCTATTGAGAGAAAGAATTACCATGATCAGCTGACTATGTCCATGCTCTATGCATACTGCGAACATTATATTCTGACGCTTGGCAGCAGGGATGTTGGTACATTGAAGGATTTCGCGGATAAGCTGCCGGGAAGTGAAGAACAGAAGAATGCGCAGATCAGAGAGGCTTATGCTTATATGATGCTTCATCCGGGATGCAAGATGATGGCACCGGATAAAGATATGCCAAAGGAACTGGAAGTATTTGTCAAAGACCTCAATAATATGTATCTTGCTCATCCTGCACTTTATCAGCTGGATGATGAATATGATGGATTTGAATGGGTTCAGCTGATGAAGTATGAGGAGAATGTGATCGCATTCATGAGAAAGACAGAGAAACCGGAAGAAACTGTTCTGGCTGTCTGCAATTTCGCGGCAATCCCATATGAAAACTACAATGTGGGAGTTCCTTTTGCCGGCAAATATAAAGAAATCTTTAACAGTGATGATAAAAAGTACGGTGGTAATGGTGTAGTAAATACGAGAGTTAAAGCAGCGAAGAAGGCTGAGTGTGATGAGAGAGAGTATTCCATCACAGTAAAGCTTCCGGCACTTGGCGTGGCAGTCTTTACCTGCACTCCGGAAGAAATTGAGAAAAAGCCTGCTGCCGAGCACAGCCAGATCAAGAAATCCATCACCAAGACAAGAACTGTACGAAAGGCTGCCGGGAAAACAAAAGCAGCTGTAAAAACTGCAGTGAAACCGGTGACGAAAAAGGTGACAAAAGAAGCACCCCAAATAGTGAATAAAACGGAGGAGAAAATACCGGTCAAAAAGGACTTGACAGAGAAGAAATAATATTATAAACTAAATGCTGTGGCTGTCAGAATTATCAATTTCTGACAGATTACAGCATAAGCTGAAATAGCTCAGTCGGTAGAGCACTTCACTCGTAATGAAGGGGTCGTGAGTTCGAGTCTCATTTTCAGCTTGAAAGATATTGGGCAATTGTAATTTTATAGAAAATCCGCTATACTGAAAAGCAGAGTATAGTGGATTTTTTATGTTTTTATGGAGGTTCGTATGGTGAGTACCTTAAAATTGCCGGTAGGAATTGAAATGATTGTAAAGAGAAATTTACGTTACTGTCCACACGCCACTATCCCGCGAGGTGTTTTGGCATGAATATGCAAAAATCCCGAGACATACAAGCCAAAATTCCATTGCCGCAGGCAATCTGGAATGAATTTTGGCTAAGTTACTGTGAACGGAGTGAACAGTAACAAATTTACTTGACAATCTCGGGCCTATCCTTTAATATAACTTTTGGATTATACCAAATAAATAATGACCGGGAATCTATCAAGAAGAATGGTTGATTTCCGGTTTTCTTATGTGGACATCATGGTCAGGAGTGCACGCAGACTGGATGGAACAGGACGGACCGGATATATCTATAATTGGAAAAATGGACATATACAGATGCGAAACCATGCAGAGACTGGCACTGTAACAGGCGTCAGCATTGGCATAAACCGATGTAGGGGCGAGAGCTTTTACGCGTGGTTTCGTATCTTTTTTAGTATAAAGAGGTATCTTTTTTATATGAAAGGAGCTGAGTATAGTTGGCAGAGGTTTCACTTGAACTGAAGGAGATAAAGAAAAGTTTTACAGAAGGCGAAGCAGTTCTGGATAATATCAGTCTTGAGATCAGTAAAGGGGAGTTTATTACTTTGCTGGGATCTTCGGGATGCGGCAAGACGACAACATTGCGAATCATTGCCGGTCTGGAACAGCCCGATGCAGGAAGTGTCTGGCTGGATGGCAGGGAAGTGACAGGTCTGGAGCCGAACCAGAGGGATGTGAATACAGTATTTCAGAATTATGCCCTCTTTCCACATATGAATGTTGCGGAGAATATTGGCTATGGTCTGAAACTGAAAAAAGTTCCTAAGAGTGAGATCAGGAAAAAAGTTTCTCAGATGCTGGAACTGGTGCAGCTTGAAGGATATGAAAAAAGAAAGCCTTCCGAACTCTCGGGCGGTCAGAAACAGAGAGTTGCCATTGCGAGAGCACTGGTGAATAATCCCAAGGTACTGCTTCTGGATGAGCCGCTGGGAGCACTGGATCTGCAGCTTCGCCGTGCGATGCAGATAGAACTGAAGCATCTGCAGAAGAAACTGGGAATTACATTTATCTATATCACTCATGATCAGGAAGAAGCTATCAATATGTCTGACAGGATCGCGGTGATGAAGGACGGACGTATAGAGCAGATCGGAACACCGGATGAGATCTATAATCATCCAAAGACCAGTTATGTGGCAACATTTGTAGGAAATGCAAATATCCTGCATGGGGTTGCAGAGAGTATTCAGGGAGAGAATGCAATCGTAAAGATTGGAAATGACAGGGTAATTGTAAAGCTTGAAACAAGTCAGCAGGATACAGGGGATACAAGGGCAAAACAATACCTGGCAGCAGGAGAGAAAGTAACTCTGGCTGTGAGAAGCGAAAATATATTGTTACAGGAAACTGCTGTAATCGGTGATACCGGTACAGATCACAGAGACACTGTTGATATAAGTGTGTCAGGCGGTGGTTTGGATGCACATAATAAGAATAGTGTATCAGGTTTACAGGCAACTGTTACAGAGAAGAACTTCGCAGGAGGTCAGCTTCGTGTAACTCTGAAGCTGAGCGATGGTACACAATTGATCGCCAGCAGATACGGAATCGACGCATCCGTAGCAGAAGGCCAGACAGTTAGATGCAGTTTCCTGCCGGCAGATGCAGTACTGGTAGACAGGGAGGATATTCATGAAGAAGCGTAGAAACCGTTCTGACAGTTCTGCATGGATGGCACTTCCACTGTATATTTTTACCATTGTGTTTGTGGTATGCCCCCTTATCTATATGGTGGCGCTTAGTTTTGCTACGCCCTCCAGAGGATTTGGGGTGACCTGGAAATTTACGCTGGACAATTACAGAAATATTCTGGAACCTGTATACCTGAATACATTTGTGGAATCACTGAAGCTGGCATTTACCAGTACGATAGTGATCGCTTTGATCGGCTATCCGTTCGGGTATTTTATGGCGAGGTTGCCGGAGCACAGAAAGAAAAAGGCACAGCTTCTGTTGTCTACGCCGTTCTGGGTAAATTCCCTGATCCGTCTGTATGGCTGGATCATTATTCTGCAGAAAAAAGGACTTTTGAATTTTGTATTGATAAAACTCGGGATCATTGAGAAACCGCTGTCCATCCTGTACAGCTATCCGGCAATTGTGATCGGTATGATTTATGTGCTTCTCCCGTTTATGATCATGTCTGTATACTCCAGCGCAGAGAAGTTGGACTGGTCTTATGTGGAGGCTGCCAGAGACCTTGGGGCATCCAGAATACAGGCATTTTTTACCATAACACTGAAGCTTACACTGCCCGGACTGCTTTCGGGTGTGATCCTGACTTTCGTGCCATCCATGGGACTGTTCTTTATTGCAGATATCCTGGGTGGAAATAAAGTGGTACTTGTCGGAAGCCTGATCCAGGATCAGATGACAAGAGGAAGTAACTGGCCATTTGCAGCAGCACTTGCTGTGGTGATGATGGTACTTACAACTGTACTGATCATGATTTACAGGAAAGTGACAAATGCCAGAGAACTGGAGGGAATCGGATGAAAAAGAATTCAAGATTTGCCGGATTTTATATGGGGCTGATTTTCTTTCTGATGTATCTCCCTATCGCGGTAGTGATCGTTTTCTCCTTTAATGAATCCAAACTGCCAGTGAAATTTACAGGCTTTTCCTTGAAATGGTATCAGGAACTGATCCATGACAGGGCCATGTTGGAAGCGTTGGTGAACAGTCTGATCCTTGGGGTATTAAGCTGTCTGGTTAGTGCAGTGATCGGTACTCTGGGTGCAGTTGGGTTATCAAGGATTCACTGGAAGTCAAAAGGGGCGCTGGAATACATTTCCATATTGCCGTTAATGATACCGGAGATTATCCTTGGTATGGTGCTGATGGCATTCTTTTATATGCTGAACCTGCCCTTTGGCATGCTGACACTGTTAATAGGCCATACGGTATTCTGCGTGCCTTATATTCTAATGGAAGTGAAGGCAAGACTGGCAGGTATGGATCCGGCACTGGAAGAGGCAGCCAGAGATCTGGGGGCAGGACCGTTCAGGGCTTTCTGGGATATTACGCTGCCCTTAATTATGCCGGCGGTAATTTCAGGTTCGCTGCTTGCGTTTGCCATGTCTATGGATGATGTGGTAATAAGTATTTTTGTAAACGGACCGCGTCTGTCTACGCTGCCGATCAAGGTGTACACACAGCTGAAAACAGGAGTGACGCCGGAGATCAATGCGTTGTGTACCATTCTGCTGACAGCTACACTGGTTATTTTTATTGTTTATTCACTGATAACAAAGAAGAAAAAATAAATGCTATAGCAACAAAAATAGAATACATTCAGAGGAAGGAAAAGATGATGAACAAACTGATTGAGTTAAAAAATCTGACCAAGAATTTTGATGATCAGCAGGTTTTGCGCGGCATCAATCTGGATATCTACGAAAAGGAATTCCTGACGCTTTTGGGACCCAGCGGATGTGGAAAGACAACCACCCTTCGAATCATTGCAGGCTTTGAAGAACCAAGTGACGGAGAAGTACTGTTTAACGGGATTGAGATTTCCAAGCTTCCCCCGTACAAGAGAGAGGTTAACACTGTGTTTCAGAAGTATGCTCTTTTTCCTCATTTAAATGTGGCGGAGAATATCGGTTTCGGGCTGAACCTGAAGAAGGTCGATAAAACTGTCATCGCCCAGAAGGTGGAGCGTATGCTGAAGATGGTTGGTCTGGAAGGCTTTGGGAAAAGAGATGTAACTCTGCTATCCGGTGGACAGCAGCAGCGAGTGGCCATTGCCAGAGCTCTGGTAAATGAGCCGAAGGTTCTGCTTTTAGATGAGCCCCTGGGTGCACTGGATGCAAAGATCCGTAAACAGATGCAGGTAGAATTAAAGAAGATCCAGCAGGAAGTCGGCATAACTTTCATTTATGTTACCCATGACCAGGAAGAAGCCCTGTCCATGTCAGATACGGTTGTTGTTATGAATAACGGTGAGATTCAGCAGATCGGTTCGCCTACAGATATCTACAATGAGCCGGAAAACCGTTTTGTTGCAGGCTTTATCGGTGAATCTAATATTATCGAGGGAACCATGATCCGTGATTATCTGGTTGCTTTTGACGGATTTGAGTTTGAATGTGTGGATAAGGGATTTGAAGATAATGAAGAGATTGAAGTTGTATTAAGACCTGAGGATCTGGATATCGTAGATCCCGGTCAGGCAAAGATCAGGGGAATCGTGCGCAATATTACCTTCAAGGGCGTGCATTATGAGATCCTGATCGAGACAGAGCTTCGTACTTATATGGTTCATACCACAGATTATGCGGAAGTCGGAAGGGAAGTGGGACTGAAATTCGGGCCTGAAGACATCCATGTTATGTGTAAGATGGGAAGCTACTGATGAAACAGTACAGAAATCTTATCAAACCATATCTTGTGTGGGCATTTGTGGTCATTGTCATCCCGCTGATACTGATCGCATTATATGCATTTACAGAAGATGGAAATGAGGTGTTGACGTTCTCCTTTACCCTGGAGAATTTCCGCAAATTCCTGGAAGCTACGTATATGAGCGTTATTTTCAAGTCCTTTAAGCTTGGAATCCTGACGACGGTCATCTGTCTGGGACTTGGCTATCCGCTGGCATATATTATTTCCAAATGTCCGGAAAAATCCCAGAGTCTTCTGATCCTGCTGGTAACTATTCCGGAATGGATCAATATGCTTCTGCGTACCTATGCATGGATGAACCTGCTGTCGGACAATGGTATCATCAACCATTTGCTTGGATTACTGGGGATTTCCCCGGTGACAATGATGTATACAGACTTTTCCGTAGTGGTTGGTCTGGTCTGTAACTTTATGCCGTTTATGATCATCCCGATCCATACATCCCTGAGCAAAATGGATAAATCCTTTATCGAGGCTGCCTATGATCTGGGGGCAAATAAATTTCAGACCTTTACAAAGGTTATCTGGAAATTGTCCATCCCCGGTGTGCTCAATGGAATCATGATGGTATTCCTGCTGTCTATTTCCACATTCGTTATTCCGAAACTTCTCGGAGGCGGACAGTACATGCTGATCGGTAACCTGATCGAGTCTCAGTTTATCTCTGTTGGCGACTGGAACTTCGGAAGTGCGATTTCTCTGATTCTGGCTGTGCTCATTCTGATCTTTATGAGCCTGATGAAGAAGATGGATAAAGATGAATAAGGGAGGACGGCATGAAACGTAATAATAAATTTTTCTCAATGTTATATGTAGTACTCTGCCTTACTTTCTTTTACCTGCCGATCCTGGTGACGATGATCTTTTCCTTTAACTCATCCAAGTCACTGACCAGATTTACAGGCTTTTCCCTGCGCTGGTATCAGGAACTTCTCGGTAACGGGGAAGTAATTAAGGCAGTTTATGTATCTGTTACCATTGCGATCATTGCGACCATTGTTTCTACAATACTTGGAACCATTACAGCGATCGGTTTATCCAAATCAAAGAAGGTAATCAAGGAACTGCTTTTGAATATTAATAATATCCCTATCCTGAATCCTGAGATCGTAACTGCCATCAGCCTGATGCTGTTGTTCTCTTCTCTGGGATTTCGAAAAGGGTATCTGACTATGCTGCTGGCACATATTGCGTTCTGTACTCCGTATGTAATTACCAGCGTTTATCCGAAGGTAAGGGCTCTGGATCCGAATATGGCAAATGCTGCCATGGACCTTGGGGCAACACCTTTTCAGGCTTTGACAAAGGTTATCGTGCCGATGATCAAAGAGGGTATTTTCGCAGGCGCGCTGCTTGCATTTACCATGTCATTTGATGATTTCGTTATTTCCTATTTCGTATCAGGAAATGGTGTAAAGAATATTTCTATTGTTGTATATAATATGACAAAGCGTATCAATCCGACGATCAATGCTTTGTCAACCATCGTGATCGTAGTCATCATCGTGGTACTGCTTTTGTCCAATCTGCTTCCGAAGTTTAAGAATAAAGCCAGAAAGCTGAACAGGAAAGCAGTAAAAATTGTCTCTGCAGTTCTGGTTGTTGCCGTTACGGCAGGGCTGATCAAATGGGGATTCGTGGCACAGTCCACTCATGTGCTGAAAGTTTACAATGCAGGAGAGTACATGGATCTTTCCCTGCTGGAGGATTTTGAAAAAGAATATGATTGTACCATCGTATACGAGACTTTTGAGTCAAATGAGATGATGTACACCAAGCTTTCAAGCGGTGAGACTTATGATGTGCTGATCCCGTCTGATTACATGATTGAGAGACTGATCAAAGAAGAATATCTGCAGGCACTTGACTGGAAAGAAATTCCGAATAAGAAAAATCTGCTGAATGATGTCATGAACCAGAGCTATGATCCGGGCAACCGTTATTCCTGTCCGTATTTCTGGGGAACAGTAGGAATCCTTTATGATAAGACAGTAGTAGATGAGGCTGATCTGAAAGATGGCTGGAATCTTCTGTGTAATCCGAAATATAAAGGAAATATTTACATGTATGATTCTGAGAGAGATTCCTTTATGATAGCATTAAAAGCACTTGGGTATTCCATGAATACTACAAATGAGTCTGAGATCGAGGAGGCTTATCAGTGGCTGATCGATCAGCGTGACACTATGGATCCGATCTATGCAGGCGATGATGTGATCGACAACATGATTTCAGGAAACAAAGCGCTGGCAGTTGTGTACTCCGGAGATGCATCTTACATTATCAGTGAAAATCCGAATCTGGACTACTTCACACCGGAACAGGGAACCAACAGATGGTATGATGCAATGGTTATCACAAAGGACTGCAGCGAAGTACAGCTTGCCCATGAATTTATTGATTTTATGATCAGTGATAAATCTGCTCTTTCCAATACGGAAGAAGTAGGGTATACTTCTACAGTGAAGAGTGCTTTTGAAACCATGAAGGAGGGGGACTATGCCGGGATCAGTTCTTATATTCCGGATACAACCAACCCGAATAACGAAATCTTTGCTTATCAGCAGCCAAAGATCAAGCAGAAATTTGCGGAACTCTGGACAAAAGTAAAAGCAAAGTAAAAAAGGATAGCCGCTGTCTGCCGATACGGTGGAAGGCGGACAGTGACTGATATAGACAACAATGCAGAGCATAAGAAGGGAGATCATTTATGAAAAAAAGAGTACTTGCAGTAGTGATGTGTGCATTAATGGCAGGAACAGCATTCACCGGATTCAAGGATGCAGGAGATGATAAAGAACTTGTACTTTTTACATGGGAGGGAATGTTCCCGCAGGAAGTTCTGGATGATTTTGAAAAAGAGACAGGAGTTAAGGTTGTTTATTCAAACTTCGATACAGATGAAACCATGCTTGAGAAGCTTTCCATGGCAAAGGGCGGTGACTATGATATCGTGATCGCAGATGACTATATTCTGGAAACTGCGATCCAGGAAGGACTTGCAGAGAAGCTTGACAAGGATTCTCTGGAGAATATCGGAAATATCAACCCATTATATCAGGGACAGTTCTATGATCCAGACGATGAATACACAGTTCCTTACGGAGCAGGCATCCCGCTGATCGTTTATGATCCGGAACAGGTGGATATTGATATCAAAGGATATAAAGACCTCTGGGATCCGTCTCTTGAGGACAGCATTGCACTGACTGCAAACTATCGTGTGATCAATGGTATCACCCAGCTTTCCATGGGCGAGAGCATGAATGAAGAGGACGTTGACGTGATCAAGAAGACAGGAGAGAAGCTTCTGGAACTTGCTCCGAATGTACGTCTGATCCAGGATGACAATACACAGAATGCACTTCTCAACGGAGAAGCAAGTGTTGCATTTCTTTATACCTCTCAGGTAACAGCTGCTCTGGCTGAGAATCCTGATCTGAAGGTGGTATATCCGGAAGAAGGACTTGGATTTGGTATTATGGGTATGTTTATTCCAAGTGAAGCGCCGGATAAAGATGCGGCATATTCTTTCATGGATTACATCATGCAGCCGGAGGTTGCAGCGAAATGCACAGACTATATCGGCTATTACAGCACAAATAAAGCAGCAGATGAGCTGGTAAATCCGGATCTGGTAGTTCCGGATGACGTTACAAAGGGCGAGATCGTCCAGAATGTAAGCCAGGACGCAGACGCACAGTATCAGAAGAACTGGACTGAATTTAAGGCTGCCTGCGACTAAGGGGTTAATCAACTAAGGAGTTAATATGGATGTTTACAAGGGAACCGGTGCCTTTTCCGGAATTGCCATCGGTAAGATACTGTATTATCATAAAAGCGAATATCAGATGCGCCAGTACGAAATCACAGATGTGAAAACAGAGCTGAATATTTTCCGGCAGGCGCGCACCAGAGTCATGGAACAGCTGGAGGATTTATATGAAAAAAACTGCATAATTCAGGGAACCCAGGCAGAGATTTTTCTCAGACAAAAGAATCTGCTGGAGGGAAAAAGCTTTCAACGTGCCATTGAGAGTGTCATACAGAGTGAAAAAGTAAATTCTGCCTATGCGGTAATGACTACAAGGGATGAGATGCTTAAGACTTTCAGAACTCTGGAAGAGCCTGCGATTAAAGAACGGCTGGATAATATGCGGGAGATTTCCGACCGCCTGATCGGTGAACTGGGAGGTATCTCTCCCAGGATAGATCTTGGGGATGAGCCTGTGATCGTTGTGACGGAGAGTATTACGCCAACAGAACTGATGGAGATGGATAAGGATAAACTGATGGCTATTGTTACCCATCATGGTTCCGACATGTCTCATGCTGCCATTATGGCAAAAACAATGAATATACCGGCTCTGCTGGAAATTGACACAGATTCGGAGTGGGACGGACGGCAGGCTATTGTGGACGGATATACCGGAACTTTGTATATTGATCCGGATGAAGAGGTAAAAAAAGAATATGAGATCCGCAGGCAGGCTGATAAAGAAGAAAGAGAAGAGCTTCTGAAATTAAGGAGAGAACCGGATATCACAAAAGATGGCAGAAAAATTGAAATCTATGCCAATATCGGAAATATGGACGACCTGAACAGTGTGCTGTATTACGGAGCTGCCGGGATTGGTCTTCTGCGCAGTGAATTCCAGTATCTTGGAAGAGAAAATTATCCTCGTGAAAATGAGCTGTTTCTTGCATACAAAAAGATTGCGGAGACCATGGGAGAAAAGCTCACTGTGATCCGTACGGCAGATCTCGGAGCAGACAAGCAGGCAGAATATCTGAATATCCCGGACGAGACAAATCCGATCATGGGGAACAGAGGAATCCGTCTCTGCCTTGACAGAAAAAGAATGTTCAAGGCACAGCTTCGGGCAATTTTCAGGGCGAGTGCATATGGAAATCTGGCGCTGATGTATCCGATGATCAGCTCAGAAGAGGAAATGGATGAGATTGAAGAAATTATCCGGGAAGTAAAGATCGGGCTGGATGAAAAAGGAATTCCGTATAAACATATTAAGACAGGAATCATGATCGAGACTCCGGCAGCAGTCATGATCAGCCGGGAGCTTGCCAGAAGAGTGGATTTCCTGAGTCTTGGAACCAATGACCTGAGTCAGTATACACTGGCGATGGACAGACAGAATCCGCTTCTGCGCAAGAAATATAATGACCATCACCCGGCAGTGCTGCGTATGATTCAAATGGTGATCGAAGCGGGACATGCAGAAAACAGACGTGTCTGTATCTGCGGGGAACTTGCAGCAGACACTGCCCTGACAGAAGAATTTCTGAGGATGGGTGTGGACTGTCTCTCTGTAGTGCCGGCATGTATTTTGCCGGTAAGAAAAGCACTGAGACAGGTGGATCTGTCCGGAGATGATAAAGGTGCGTGAATTTGGTGAAAAGTAAAGTGGTATTACTTCCCTGCCGGGAATATGATGAAGAAAAAATCTATATGCTGCTGAAACAGGGGCTGGATTTTCTGGGTGGAGTGGAGACTCTGATTCCAAAGGATGCGAAGATCCTGCTGAAGCCGAATCTGCTGAAAAAAGCAGAGGTAGAGAAAGCAGTGATCACACATCCGGTTGTAGTAGGAGTTTTTGCGGGAATCCTGCGTGAAAGTGGGTATGAGAATATTGTGCTTGCAGATTCCTGCGGTCATGGAACCACTCAGGCAGTGATTCGCGGAACAGGAATGGATACTTATCTGGAGAAATATCATATTCCGGCTGTTGATTATTCTGAGGGCGTGAAAACTGCTTATCCGCAGGGAGTCCAGGCAAAGGAATTTATCCTGCCAAAAGAACTGTTGGAGCAGGACTGTGTGATTTCCCTGAGCAAGATGAAAACACATGCATTAGAACGTATCACCGGTGCGGTTAAGAACAGCTATGGGTTTGTATATGGATTCCATAAAGCGAAGGGGCACACGCAGTACCCGAGTGCAGACAGCTTTGCCAGAATGCTTATTGATCTGAATAAATGTGTGGCACCGAAGCTGTATGTGATGGATGGGATTGTGGCCATGGAGGGCAACGGACCGGGTTCGGGAGATCCGGTTCCTATGAATGTACTGCTGATGTCCACCGATCCGGTTGCACTGGACAGTGTATTCAGCCGTCTGGTTTATCTGAAACCGGAGATGGTTCCGACGAACTATCATGGTGAGAAAATGGGACTTGGTACATGGAAAGAAGAGGAGATTACCCTTCTGACACCAGACGGGGAGATTTCCATGGCAGAGGCAGTGAAAAAATACGGAAATCCGGTTTTTAATGTAGACCGTACAGAAGTGCGAAAGAATATCTGGACAAGAATGGCGGGAGCGTTAAACATTTTTCAGAAAAAACCATATATAGAAGCTGATAAATGTGTCCGCTGCGGGATCTGTGTGCAGAGCTGTCCGGTTCCGGGGAAAGCTGTGGATTTCAGAAAAGGCAAAGGAAAGCCGCCGGTATATGATTACAGAAAGTGTATCCGCTGTTTCTGCTGCCAGGAGATGTGCCCGAAAAAAGCAATCAAAGTGAAGTAGATGAAAAGCAGATAATAAAAAGCGCAACTGTTTATAGAATTGCCACGGTATTTTCGCAGGATCAGGACAGAGGAAAGCCGGACAATTACCAAAAAGCACATAACAGAGGATGAGAATATCTCGGATTGAGACAGATTCTATCCTAAGTTATGTGCTTTTTTGAGTCATATCCCTCTTTAACCGAATCAGGAAAGTTCCCTGCTTTGGCTGCGAATATTCGTTATTCGTCTGACTATGGCTGTCGAAGATACAAAATCTATCTTCCGAGGCTTCTGCTTATCTCGCGGATGAATTCCGGAGTAGTACCACAGCATCCTCCGACAACAGACGCACCATTTTCGATCAGAACCTTCATATGTTCAGCAAAGCTTTTGGCGTCCATACTGTAAATGGCATTTCCCTGATCATCAATCGTCGGCATACCGGCATTAGGTTTGGCAATGACAGGAATGGATACGTTCTCTTTGATATTGCGGACAACGGATACCAGCTGGTCAGGTCCTACAGAACAGTTGATCCCAACTGCCACAGCACCTGCACCCTCAAGGGCAATCGCAGCCTCCACAGCATTTCCTCCGCTGAAAATGCTTCCGTCAGCTTCTACGGTCATTGTACACATTACAGGAAGAGAACTTACGGATGCAGCAGCATCCAGTGCAGCAAGTGTTTCCTCGATATTGATCATGGTTTCCGCAGCGATCAGATCAACACCTGCATCCTCAAGAACCTTAATCTGTTCACAGTATGTTTCATATGCCATCTCATAGGTGAGATCACCGGCAGGCTCCATCATCTTGCCTGTTGTGGTAATATCACCGGCAACATAGACCTTATGTCCTACTGCCTCTCTGGAAATATTTACAAGTGCATGGTTCATTTCCGCAAGCTTATCCTGCAGTCCGTGAAGTCCGAGACTGTAACGGTTTCCGCCGAAAGTAGGTGCGTATACGATCTGGCTTCCTGCTTCAACATAAGCCTTCTGCAGATTCTGCAGAACTTCTTTGTGCTCCATGATCCATGCTTCTGTACAGATTCCTCTTGGCATTCCGGCGGCCATAAGATTGGAACCGGTAGCGCCGTCGAGCAGTACAACATCCTGTGTCAGCTTCTGAAATTCTTCTTTAGTCATGGAAATTTCCTCCTGTGTTTTTCTATGAAAGTCCTGAGTGGCTGCCATGAATCAGTCATGTCTGCATGGGTAAATTCGTGGATACCGGACAGGATGACTTTCATATACTGTGACATTATAGCACAGCTTTCAGGATAAATGGAGAAAATTAATAAATTTTTATTTCATATGATGCAGTAAAAATTTCATCCTTGTCCAGAGTGTTGATATATTTTTTTTCCGGAAGCTCGCCCTTAAATCCAAAATCATCACAGCGTCCCATCCATGGTTCAAGACATACAAAAGGAGAACCCGGGACGGACCAGATGCCAAAGCTTGGAAATCCATGACAGATCAGTTCCACATAAGGAGTTCCGTCAGGGAAAGCGATGCCGGCCTTTTCAATCTGGTCATCAAAAATAAGGGCATCTTTGTCAAACATGTGAGCATCAATAAGGCAGGAACCATTCTCAAGCTCCAGTGTATAAGCTTTATCTGCGACCGCGGTGCCTGATGATATGTCGATCAGCAGATAGGAAAGGGAATCCCGGCCGTCGAAAGTAAGATGATATTGCTCCTGGGAGCCAATTCCTCCGGCAGGTACATTGAATGCAGGATGGCCGCCAATTGTAAAATACATGGTTTTATCATTAAGGCTGATCACTTCCCAGCATACACTGACCTGGTTCTTCTCCAGAACATGCTTGATCTTCAGCTCAAAATCATATGGATAATTTTCTCTTGTGGCATCAGAAGATTTCAGCCTATGGGTGATGGAATCAGCAGTCATATCCACGCAGGTAAATTCGCTGTCCCTGGCAAACCCATGCTGACTGGAGGGATATTCGACTCCATTAATACGATAGTGATCCTCAAAATGACGTCCCACATTAGGGAAAAGAACCGGTGCGTGGCGTTTCCAGTAAGCCGGATCTGCCTGCCAGATCACTTCTCTGTTATGTACTTTATCAAAAATGCTGCAAAGCTCAGCACCATGATCGTCTACAGATACTCTAAGATAGTCGTTTTCAATTGTATGGATCATAAATGAATCCTCCTTGATCGATAAATATTGTGTAACTGTTCAGCTGGCAGTATTCTGCAAATCACCGAAGGTGATTTGAAATGCATTTTGGTTCGTAACTGCGAAGGTACCGAATAGTCACGGACATTGATGTCCGGCAATTTTTAAAAAGGTTTTGATTGCTATAAGTTGATGCCGGAATCAATCTGTCTATAAGTATAACACATGGGCCGGATTAATTATAGTTATAAATATACAAAAATAGATCTGAAATGTCGTGGTAAATTGAAAAATACACTGATATAGTGACGAAATACAGAAAACATATGTGTAAAAACCACAATAAATGATTGACGAATAAAAAAATATTTGTTACAATTTACCTCAACGAGTCCTGCGGGACCAGAGCGTGTCTGAAAAATTGTGCCACACATCTTGCGTAAAGCATTTTTCAGACACACTCTAAGACATAATGAACAAAACGTGAAAACAAGGAGGTCATTGCTATGGCGAAAAAAAGAAATATCATTGTTGGACAATCAGGAGGACCTACTGCAGTAATCAATTCCAGTCTTGCCGGAGTTTATAAGAATGCCATTGAACGAGGATTTGACAAAGTATACGGAATGCTTCACGGCATTCAGGGACTGTTGGATGAACAGTATATTGATCTGTCAACACAGATTCATTCAGAACTGGATATCGAATTACTCAAGAGAACACCATCTGCATTTTTAGGTTCCTGTCGTTACAAGCTTCCTGAGATTCACGAAGATAAAGCAATTTATGAGAAAATTTTTGAGATCTTAAATAAACTGGATATCTATGCGTTTATCTACATTGGCGGAAATGATTCCATGGATACGATCAAGAAACTGTCCGATTATGCGATTCTCACAGGACAGACTCAGAAGTTCCTTGGTGTTCCGAAAACAATCGACAATGACCTGGCGCTGACAGACCATACACCCGGATTCGGAAGTGCTGCAAAATATATCGGCGCATCCACAAAAGAAGTGATCCGCGATGCACTGGGACTTACTTATAAGAAAAATATGATTACGATCATGGAGATTATGGGACGTAATGCCGGATGGCTTACAGGTGCCACAGCACTGGCAAAATCTGAGGACTGCGACGGACCGGATTTGATCTATCTGCCGGAAGTGCCTTTTGATGTTGAGAAATTCCTTGCAAAAGTAAAAGATCTTCTGAATAAAAAAGCATCTATTGTAATCGCAGTTTCCGAGGGAATCAAGCTGGCAGACGGAAGATATGTATGTGAGCTTGGAAGCGTGGGAGACTATGTGGATGCATTTGGACACAAACAGCTTCAGGGAACAGCCACTTATCTGGCAAACTTCCTGGCAGCGGAGTGCGGATGCAAGACAAGAGCTGTTGAACTTTCCACATTACAGAGAAGTGCTTCCCATATGGCATCCAGAGTGGATATTGATGAAGCATTCATGGTAGGTGGTGCTGCAGTTAAAGCTGCAGATGAAGGTGACACAGGTAAGATGGTTGTTATCGACCGTGTTTCCGATGATCCCTACATGGCAGCTACAGGTATCTACGATGTACACAGAATCGCAAATGAGGAGAAACTTGTTCCGAGAGAATGGATGAATAAAGATGCTACAAACGTAACTAAGGATTTTGTAGACTATATTAAACCTCTGATCCAGGGAGATTATCAGCCTATTATGGTAAATGGTATGCCGAGACATCTGGTACTGAACATGAAAAAAGGCAGAAAAAAATAATTGATAAAAATTATAAACGGGCAGCCGGGCAGATCAACTTATCTGTTTTGCTTCCCGTTTTTTCCTGTTATATATGAGATGTGAGAGAAAAATGTAGATAAAGACCAGAATAAAGGACTGAGAAAACCTTAACAATAATAAGAATAATAAAATAAATCACTTTATGCAGAATGTATAAAAATTTTAGCTAATTTTAGCAGAATAACCTTGACGAAATGACACAAATTCTATAAAATAATTATGTGCGTATAAGAAACATATATTTACTTATGTGCGAAAGGTGTGGCTGTTCAGTTACTTCACAACAGAATGCTGAATAGTTACAAAAGAACAATAATTTAGGAGGAAAATGTAAAATGGCAAAATGGGTTTACATGTTTACAGAAGGTAACGCTAATATGAGAAACCTTCTGGGTGGTAAAGGTGCCAACCTTGCTGAAATGACAAACCTTGGTCTTCCTGTACCTCAGGGCTTCACAATCACAACAGAAGCTTGTACTCAGTACTATGAAGACGGAAGACAGATCAATGATGAGATCATGGCTCAGATCATGGAAGCAATCACCAAAATGGAAGGAGTTACCGGAAAGAAATTCGGTGACAAAGAAAATCCTCTGCTTGTTTCCGTTCGTTCTGGTGCGAGAGCTTCTATGCCAGGTATGATGGATACTATCCTGAACCTTGGTTTAAATGAAGACGTTGTTAACGTACTTGCTGAAAAATCCGGCAATGCTCGTTGGGCATGGGACTGCTACAGAAGATTCATCCAGATGTACTCTGATGTAGTTATGGAAGTCGGAAAGAAATATTTCGAAGAACTTATCGATGAGATGAAAGCTAAAAGAGGTGTTAAGCAGGATGTTGAACTTACTGCAGAAGACCTTCATGAATTAGCTGAACAGTTCAAAGCTGAATATAAAGCAAAAATCGGTGCTGATTTCCCAACTGATCCTAAGGAACAGTTAATGGGTGCTATCAAAGCCGTATTCCGTTCCTGGGACAACCCACGTGCGAACGTATATCGTCGTGACAACGATATCCCGTATTCCTGGGGTACAGCTGTTAACGTACAGATGATGGCATTCGGTAACATGGGTGATGACTGTGGTACAGGTGTTGCCTTCACACGTGACCCTGCTACAGGAGCTAACGGTCTGTTTGGTGAATTCCTTACAAATGCTCAGGGTGAAGACGTTGTTGCCGGTGTTCGTACACCTATGCACATCTCCGAAATGGAACAGAAATTCCCGGAAGCATTCGTACAGTTCAAACAGGTTTGCGAAACACTTGAAAAACACTACAGAGACATGCAGGATATGGAGTTTACTGTAGAGCATGGTAAACTGTATATGCCTCAGACACGTAACGGTAAGAGAACAGCTCAGGCTGCTTTAAAGATCGCTTGTGACCTTGTTGATGAGGGAATGAGAACAGAAGAAGAAGCTGTAGCTATGATCGACCCACGTAACCTTGATACTCTTCTTCACCCACAGTTTGATGCTGCTGCTCTGAAAGCTGCTACACCAATGGGTAAAGGCCTTGGCGCTTCTCCTGGAGCTGCTTGCGGTAAGATCGTATTCACAGCTGATGACGCTGTTGAATGGGCTGAAAGAGGAGAGAAAGTCGTACTTGTACGTCTTGAGACATCTCCGGAAGACATCACAGGTATGAAATCTGCTCAGGGTATCCTGACAGTTCGTGGTGGTATGACATCTCACGCCGCAGTTGTTGCCCGTGGTATGGGTGAGTGCTGTGTATCCGGATGCGGTGATATCGCTATGGACGAAGAAAACAAGAAATTCACACTTGCTGGTAAAGAATTCCACGAAGGAGACTTCATCTCCATCGATGGTACAACCGGTAACATCTACGACGGAATCATCCCGACTGTAGACGCTACAATCGCTGGTGAGTTCGGACGCATCATGGCATGGGCTGACAAGTACAGAACAATGAAAGTTCGTACAAACGCAGATACTCCTGCAGATGCTAAGAAAGCTGTAGAGCTTGGTGCAGAAGGTATCGGTCTTTGCCGTACAGAGCATATGTTCTTCGGTGAGGGACGTATCGATGCATTCCGTGAAATGATCTGCTCCGAAACAGCAGAAGAGAGAGAGAAAGCACTTGAAAAAGTTCTTCCATATCAGCAGGATGACTTCAAAGGTCTCTTTGAAGCTCTGGAAGGTAACCCTGTTACTATCCGTTTCCTGGATCCGCCTCTTCATGAGTTCGTTCCTACAGATGAAGCTGACATCAAGAAACTTGCAGATGCTCAGGGCAAAACTGTAGAGCAGATCAAGACTATCATCGCTTCTCTTCATGAGTTCAACCCGATGATGGGACATCGTGGATGCCGTCTTGCTGTAACATATCCTGAAATCGCTAAGATGCAGACAACAGCAGTTATCCGCGCAGCAATCGAAGTTAAGAAAGCTCATCCGGACTGGACAATCAAACCGGAAATCATGATCCCACTTGTTGGCGATGTAAAAGAGCTTAAATATGTTAAGAAATTCGTAGTTGAGACAGCTGATGCTGAGATCAAAGCCGCTGGTTCTGACCTTCAGTATGAAGTTGGTACAATGATCGAGATCCCGAGAGCAGCTCTTACAGCTGATGAGATCGCTAAAGAAGCAGACTTCTTCTGCTTCGGTACAAACGACCTTACTCAGATGACATACGGCTTCTCCCGTGATGATGCAGGTAAATTCCTCAACGCATACTATGACGCTAAGATCTTCGAGAACGATCCATTTGCAAAACTGGATCAGGTTGGCGTTGGCAAGCTGATGAAGATGGCTATCGAACTCGGCAAACCGGTTAACCCGAACCTTCACGTAGGTATCTGCGGCGAGCATGGTGGAGATCCGTCTTCTGTAGAATTCTGCCACAAGATCGGTCTTAACTATGTATCCTGCTCACCATTCCGTGTACCGATCGCTCGTCTTGCAGCAGCACAGGCAGCTATCGCTGAGAAGAATGCATAATTAACATATGTTAAGGGGCAAAGCTAAATATCCTCTGATGAGGTAAAATGGCCAACCAGCCCTAAAGTGTCCAAACGTAAAAATCGACCTTGGAGAATTGTAGAAATACAGTTCTTCAGGGTCTTTTTTGTTTTACTGCATAGAGCAAAACCTTGAATTTATGCGATTTTTCATACTTCAATAAAAGATAAATTTTATTTAGTTTCTATTCCAAATTCTGAGGATATGGGCTTGATTTCTATTAGGACGATGCGGGATTTGCCCCCTTTGAGGATGAAGTGGTGTGCCCCATAACAGCATATTGTTAAGGGGCAAAGCTAAATATCCTCTAAAGAGGTAAAATAGCCAACCATCCCCGAAAGTGTCCAAACGTAAAAATCGACCCTGGAGAATTGTAGAAATACAGTTCTCTGGGTCATTTTTGTTTTATGATACAATGTGCTTGATAAAGAGCATAAAACATAATATAATATAATGTAAATAAGATAAACTATGGGGAGGTATTGAGTATGAAAAAGAAAAAAATTATATGTGTTATGTTGATTTTTCTTATATTGTTAATTCCATCATATCAAATTAATGCAGCTACAAATGGATGGAAAATAAATGGTCAAAATAAATATTATTATATTAATAATAAGAAGATTACTGGATCGAAAAAGATCGGGAAATACTATTATTATTTTGACAAAAAAGGAAGAATGGTAAAAAATAAGATTGTCAAAATTAAAGGTTATAACTATTATTACCAACCAAACGGAAAAAGATGTGCCGAGAAAAATATCCAGAAACAAATCGGTACAAAATACTATTATCTCAATTCCAAAAGTCAAGTTAACTTTTATAAAGGCTTTGTAACGATAGATAATAAAAAATATTTCTTTAATTCTTCGGGTAAATCTGTATCAGGTTGGATTGTATGTCCAGTAGGTCTTGCCGGATGGTTTGTGGATGAAATAAACGGATTATATGCAGTACATACGTACATAGATTTCCATGATCTTTGCAAAAATGCAGAAATAAGAAATAGTTTAGAAAAGATAACAGTTCCTAAAATTATTAATTTGGACATAAGCCAAGAATATTTATTGAACAAATTCCATAATGAAGGTATAGATATAGACTATGTTTAAAATCGTAAAAAAATAAAAGGGTGAAAATAACTACACCCTTTTATTTAATTTACATTCTTTTTCTTTGAACCTAAAAACAATCTTTCCAAATAATCTATAATATGGCACTGGCATTTCTTCAAAAACATAGTAATTAATGCAGTCTGCCAGTAAGATTGCTACCCATGATAAAAAGAACCAAATAACCATAAATGGAACACAGATAATCCCATGATAGTTGAGTGGCAGATTTGAGTAATCCCACATATGAGGAATTGGCAGATAATTCCAAGCCAAACCAATAGAAAGTTCCATCAGCGTAATGAGCAGCGAGCCAGTCAGTCCTTGAATAACAATGTCAATATCCCATGAGATTATATCATTTATTTTATCAAGAATTACAATTGCCAGTCCACCACATATCCCCATTTGCCAATAACTATATCCACGAAACAGTGTTTCTATAGTGATATAAGAACAGAAGCCAACCAGAAACAAAACTAAATTCTTTAAAAATTTGTCTTTCATATACACTCCTTATAAAAATATTGACACTCCGATTATTTAAGTGCAACATAATTATTGTTGTTGCATAAGTAGTGCTTTCAATACATCTGATTGATAATCAACAGGAATTTCTATACCATAAGTAATGGCAGAAATATCGGTTATCTTTTCAAGTGAATTGATGTATTTTTTTAGAGAATTATTGTATGTAACTTGATAGGTTTTCCAAGCGGTTGCAGCAGTCAAGATGGCATTAATATCATTTACTGTATAGAATTTACAAAGTTCACCATCGGCATGATATGGGATTTCGGTTTCTCCAGATGCAACCATAGTAGAAAGTGTAATAAGATTGAGTTGATCTTGTTCGGTAAGAGAGAAGTGATAAGAGCTTCCATCGCTTAACTTTATATCAAATCCTTTCTGAATAAGATTCGTACACATCATATTCATCTCTGCTATTTTTGTATTTTTTACATATTCAACTGTAATTTCCTGATTTGGGTCTGATGGCGTATTATCAATATCTGGTATCTCTGGTGTTTTCGGAACTTCGATTTGTTCTCCAGGCTCTATTGATTTGTTGAGTGCCATAAATTCTTCTTTGTCAATTTCTATGATAGAAGCGGAAGGGTATAGACCTTTTACAGTTTCCGGACGCAACCAGGAATCATGATAATAGTTGTCGGCACAAACAATATATTGAGCTTCGTCAAGATTACAAGTAAGCATAAGTGGCGGTAAACCATCACGCAATTTATATTTGCATAAATCCAAAGCAGTAGATATACCAATAAATATATTGTCATTAATTACTTTATAGTACAACATTTCGGTTTTCTCCTTTTATAATGTTTACCTATAATGTAACAAAACAGGCAATCAAAGATGCCTGTACTGCGTATAAGAACTTTTTTAAGGGTTTGCAGAAATTCCCAAGATTCAAGTCAAAAAAGAGAGCAATGCCGAAGTTCTATCAGGACAACGTTAAGATACGCTTCAGTAATACACACGTTAAATTTGAAGGCTTTTCTTCCAGCAGGAAAGCAAATAAACAAAAAATGAATTGGGTAAGACTTGCAGAACATGGACGTATTCCGACAAATGCTAAATATATGAACCCGAGAATATCCTTTGACGGATTGAACTGGTGGATCAGCGTATGTGTAGAATTTCCTGACTGCAGGGAAACACTTAATGATGACGGAGTCGGCATAGACCTGGGAATCAAAGATCTGGCTGTCTGCTCTGATGGGACTAAGTATAAGAACATCAATAAAGGTCAGAAAGTAAAGAAATCAGAAAAACAGAAACGCAGATTACAGCGTAGTATCTCTCGTTCTTACGAGAAAAATAAGAAAGGGGAAAGTTACTGTAAAACAAATAATGTGATCAAAAAGGAAAAACTTTTATTAAAACGAAATCACAGATTAACAAACATCCGTAAAAATTATTTAAATCAGACCATATCGGAGATCGTAGATCGAAAACCAAGATTTATATGTATTGAAGATCTGAATGTCAGCGGAATGATGAAAAACAGACATTTATCCAAAGCAGTTCAGGCACAGGGATTTTTTGGGTTTAGAAAACAGCTTGAATATAGGTGCAGCGATAAAGGGATCCAGCTTATTGTGGCTGATCAGTTTTATCCATCATCAAAACTTTGCAGCTGTTGTGGAAACATCAAAAAAGATCCGAAGTTATCTGACAGAGTTTATAGATGTGCGTGTGGGAATATGATTGACAGAGATTTCCAGATATCTATAAATCTCAAGACTTATGGAGAAAAATTTGCAAGCTGACACTGAAACGTTAATGCAAATATGTACGGATACGTTAGTCCGGAATTTACGCCTATGGAGAGTACAAGAACTTGTGAGTAGATTGATATTTATATCATCAAAAGCATACTCGTTGAAGTAGGAATGGAACATAGAAGTTTATAACTTTTTATAAGTTTTCAGTAACGGTACATATATATGAGTAAAAAAGGTTATAGTCGCCCAGGATTATTTGGAACTATGAAGTATTATGACGCGGACGGAAACTTTATAGGAGAGAGCCGTCCAGGCTGGCTTGGCAGCATGGAGAATTATGATGCCAATGGAAATAAGACTGGTGAAAGTCGTCCAGGCTGGCTTGGAAGTATGGAAAATTATGATGCTAATGGAAACAAAATAGGTGAAAGCCGCCCTGATTGTTTTGGAAATATGAATCATTATAATGAAAATGGACATAAGACAGGACATAGCGATAAAGGTATTTTTGGAGGATGGAACCATTTTGATGAATAAAAAAGATACAAAGATCAACCGAAATGATATGCTGGAATTAACCCGCAGGATGACATTATCCAGAAACTGCTTTGTGCGTGCAGCAGGAGCATATATAGATGACGAGGGATACATAGATAATACCTTCAATGTAAGCTTCAAAAATATGAGCAAACATGATCAGCAGGTAAATCTGGATCTTGCGAAAACCATTCCTTTTTCCAAAACAAATGAACAGTTAAAACGTTATAAATTCCCTGAAGGGGATATGGCATATGACAGCATCCACAAACTGCTGATGGCATTATCGCAATATGGATTAAAAGATGATCTTCTGGTTCAGACTCTCTGTGAACAGCTTGCAGAGGGGATCTACAGTACAAGAGATTCATCAAATAGAACAAACCGCTTGCGGGGACAGGAGTTTGGAATTTATATTTATCATGGAATATATGATATTCCAAAGAAAGGCTCAGACCACAGCGAACAGTGGGAGTCAGAAGAAATATACAGTTTCCTGATCTGTGTGGTGGCTTCGGTAGATAAAGATTACAATGCCGGAACTCCAAAATGCGGCTTTATTTTCCCTGCCTTTGAAGACCGTTCCGCAGAACCTGGAAAAATAGATGTATTCTTTGAAATACCGGAGCATCTGGACGAGGGATTTCTGGACAGGATAATAGGGCAATAATCTGAACAGGGTGGTCATTTATGAGGATTGTGATAGATAAATCTTAATTAAATCATATGTAATTCAATTTAGTCATTTTATGCATAAATGACTAAATTAAAATGAAGCTATTTGGAGAAATATATGGAAAGGCGGTATATGGATGAAGTGGGCAGATGGCAAGATACGATGTTGCTGGGCAAATCCGAAAAATGAGCGGTATATCCGTTATCACGATGAGGAGTGGGGCATTCCGGTGCATGATGACCGGAAGCTCTTTGAAATGCTGATATTGGAGTGCTTTCAGGCGGGCCTGTCCTGGGAATGTGTTCTGAACAAGCGAGATGCTTTTCGCGAGGCTTTTGACAACTTCAATCCGGAGAAAGTCAGCGCTTACACTGAGGACAAGCTGGAAGCACTGCGGAGTAATCCCGGCATCATACGAAACCGCCTGAAAATACAGGCTGCTGTTACCAATGCATGTGCGTTCCTGGAAATTCAGAAGGAGTACGGCAGCTTTTCGGACTATATCTGGCATTGGACAGATGGCAAAGTAGTCTGTGAAACCGGCCGGACAAGTTCAGAACTGTCCGATTGTATATCAAAAGATTTGAAAAAACGCGGCATGAAGTTCGTGGGAACAACGGTTATCTATGCCTATTTACAGGCAGTAGGAGTTCTCTCTTCTCATGAGCAGGGCTGCTTTTTGGCAAATCAGGAAGCTGAGCATTATAATAGTTATTCATAAGACTGTTATTTCCTGATTTTTATCCATCCTGCATGAAGCAGATGTACACCTGCGGGAATCAGAGAAAGCAGATGTATATTTGTGCAGCTGCCTGTTTCTGCATATATCGGCAGAATGAGTGTATGAAATGCAAGATAAAGGTATGCGCCTGCAGCAATGAGATTACACAGAAAAAAACTCCAGCCGAAGATACCGGAAATAGAAGCTGTAAGAATGATGACCAGCGTCAGGGTATCAGGAACAAAGGGAAGATGAATAAAATCAAATTCAGGTTTCAGGGAGAGAAATGCGAGCACTGCGTAAAGAAAAAGCACTGCATTTAATAAACTCATGATTTTAAACGGTAAACTGTAAAAGGGTGTAACAGGGCAGTCAGGCCATAGTTCAACATCCAGTTTCTGTGCAAGCTGGGTTGCTGACTTTGTAAAGGTTATATTTGTCATTACAACAGCTTTATCGCAGTCGTAGAAGTTTGCACCTGCATAGGCTTCCTGAACGGCTTTATTTCCAACAGGATGGGTGTAATATTTACATTGTATCCCGTATTTTTTTCGATGTTTGAAAGCAATGATATCGATTCCCTGATCTCCGGAGCTTTGGGTTACTTTTATTTTAGAAAAATGTTTTCGCTTTAGTATCTTTGCACATTGATATTCAAATTCATATCCATCCATGTGTTGAGTCTCCTGTATTATATAAAATTGTATAGCAGTCCTCGTAAATGATACATTTAAGAGGATTGCTATAGATGTAGTGCATATTTGCAATATATTATATCTGCAACATACCATTTATAGAAATTCAGGAAAATACTGTAAGTAATGAAATGGCTGGTGTTACGGTATTTTCCTGAATTACGATAACAGTCTGCAACAAAATAAGAATACCATGTTTGATGATAAAGAACAAGTGTTTTGCGAAGAAAAGAAGAAGGGGTTATTGTTTACTGGCTGGTTTACTGGTTGCGTTACTGAGACGTTACCGAGAATGGAATAAACAGTAACGAGAATGGTTACTCTTTGCGGGAATTGTGTTATAATAGTCTTTGATTTATTGCTGCTGAAAAAAGTGGACAGTTTATAGCGAGCCTATTAAATGCATTATTTACGAGGACTGCTATAGTAATTATACAAAACCGTAAGAGGGGGATAAGCATTTGAAATATTTTGAAGAAATTATGTCGGAACGAAAAAACCGTATAGAAGCCAGAAAGGACGAGCTGATCCGCAGGAGTCTGCTGTCTGAAGAATTTCTGGAAATGATCCAGAAAAATAAAAGGCCCTTTGATCTGCTGATGTCTTACTATCAGTGTGCTGTCATGGAGATTGAGACAAAATTCAGAGTGCTGAATCAGGAGTATTCCCTGGAATATGATAAAAATCCTATCGAGGGTATTAAAACCAGAATTAAATCTTATGACAGCATTGTGCGGAAAATACGCAGAAAAAATATTCCCATGTCTTTAACTGCTATAGAAGAAAATATCAAGGATATCGCAGGTGTCCGGGTAATCTGTTCTTTTCCGGAGGATATCTATGAGTTGGCAGACAGCTTTCTGCGTCAGGATGATATTGTACTGATCGAGAAAAAAGATTATATAAAAAATCCAAAACCCAGTGGTTACAGAAGCCTGCATCTGATCGTGCAGGTGCCTATCTTTCTGCAGAAAAACAAAAAAATGGTAAATGTGGAAGTCCAGTTTCGAACTATTGCCATGGATTTCTGGGCAAGTCTGGAACATAAGCTTCGCTATAAAAAAGATATCCCGGCAGATCAGGCACAGCAATTGCAGGAGGAGCTTCTGGCGTGTGCCACCCAGAGTGCTCAGTTGGATAACCGGATGCAGGAAATTCGTAATCAACTGGTCAGCAGAGCTGATAAGGGGAATCAATCCTGAGAAAGTTCCTTATTTCAGGAACTTCCTCAATAATTTTTCATAAATTTTTCTATATGGCTGGTATCTCATTGGCAGATCCAGCCATGTTTTTTTGTCTACAATACTCTTATAGTGGGAGAAGGTATGAAAACCGTCTTTGCCATGGTAGGAACCCATTCCGCTTTCACCAAAGCCGCCAAATCCCATCTCACTGGTTGCCAGGTGGATGATGGTGTCATTGACACATCCGCCTCCGAATCCACAGTGGGAAGTAACTTTTTCCGCAGCTTCTTTGTCGGAGGTGAAGATATATAGTGCCAGAGGATGTGCCATGGAGTTGACCTTTTCGATGGCTTCATCCAGGGAATCATAGGCCAGCACAGGAAGCACAGGACCGAAGATTTCCTCCTGCATTACTGCATCCCCGAAGGTTACATTATCCATAACAGTAGGAGCGATCTGAAGAGCTCCCGGATTGTTGTCACCGCCACAGACTACCTTGCTGGGATCGATCAGATTGCAGATACGAGTAAAGTGTTTTTCATTAATAATTTTCCCATAATTCTTATTATTCAGAGGTGTGGAACCAAACTGTTTCCTGATCTGTTTCTGGATCTGTCGGATCAGTTCATCCTTGATTTCTCTGTCGCAGTAAATATAATCAGGTGCTACACAGGTCTGACCACAGTTGAGATATTTTCCAAATACAATTCTTCTGGCTGCAAGTTTCAGGTTGGCATTTTTCTCTACAATGCAGGGGCTTTTACCGCCCAGCTCCAGGGTAACCGGGGTCAGATGTACAGATGCTTTTGCCATTACTTCCCTGCCAACATGCTGGCTTCCTGTAAAGAAAATATAGTCAAAATGTTCATTGAGAAGAGTGTTATTTTCCGCACGTCCGCCGTTTACCACAGCCACATACCGGGGATCAAAACATTCGGTGATAATGGTTTCAATCACCCGGCTGGTGTGAGGAGAGTAGGCACTTGGTTTCAGTACAACTGTATTTCCGGCTGCAATCGCATCGATCAGCGGATCAATGGTGAGCAGGAAAGGATAATTCCATGGGCTCATAACCAGGACAACACCATAAGGAGATGGCTTCTTATAGCTTCTGGAAGCGAACTGGGCAAGGGGAGTCAGTACTGTTTTTTCTTTTGCATAGGAAGGTGTATGGCGGATCATGTAGCTGAGTTCTGAGAGCACAAGTCCCACTTCACACATATAGGATTCAAAGTTACTTTTTCCAAGGTCACGTTTCAGTGCTTCATTGATCAGTGGTTCATATTTCTGAATACAGGTCTTTAATTTTTTTAAGGCATCCAGCCTTTTTTCTACCGGTAAAGTGGCACCTGTGTAAAAATAGCTGCGTTGTTTCTGAACGATTTCTTTAATTTCTGTTTCTGTCATAATACATTATTTCCTTATATAATATAGATATCAGGTAACTATTGAGAGTCTGCAGGTTCCTGTATTTTGATATTTTTATAAAAAACGCTTTGCAGGATAGAAGAATATTAACAGTTACTTCTCAGCTTCTGAGGTATTTTCCTTGGAAGTCAGAGACATCAGCATGTAATAAAATTTCTCCAGTTCGGAGGCATCCATAAGCTTCGGCACAGGATACAGAGGATTGGCCTCTTTATCTGCATAATGGGCAAGCTTGGGGATATCTGTTTCCTGAATTTCTTTTACGATATTTACGATTCCAAATCGCTCTTTCATCTCTTCAATTGCCCGGATAAAAAGCTCTGTTGCTTCATGGTCCGGCGTATTTTTGTCTGCAAGTCCTGCTGCAATGGCAAGTCTGTGGAGCTTTTTGTCAATGCAGGAGCCATATTCCCGAAGTACCAGCGGCAGCAGAATGGCATTGGCAAGTCCATGGGGAACGTTGTACTGTCCACCCAGAGAGTGAGCGACTGCATGAACATATCCTACATAGGATTTGGTAAAAGCACAGCCTGCGTAGAAGGAGGCGTGGAGCATATTTCGTCTTGCCTGAATATTATCGCCATGCTCATAGGCAATGTCTATATTTTCAAAAATCAGTTTTACCGCTTTTAATGCATCCCTGCGTGTATCAATGGTGGTGGAATTGCCGATATATGCCTCCACTGCGTGAGTCAGGGCATCCATACCTGTAGTTGCGGTGATAAATGGGGGCAGGCTTAAGGTAACCTTGGGATCCAGCACTGCATAGCGGGGAATCAGCGGGAAATCGTTGATTGCGTATTTGTATCTGGTGTCTGCATCTGTGATAACAGCGGCGAGAGTGGTCTCACTTCCTGTTCCGGCAGTGGTTGGAACTGCCATGAGAAGGGGAAGTTTCTTATGCACCTTCAGGATTCCCTTCATCTGAGCCAGAGACTGATTGGGTTTGACCGCACAGGCACCGACTGCCTTTGCACAGTCCATGCTGGAACCGCCGCCGAAACCGATGATGGCATCACAGCCTTCTTTATGGTAAAGCTCCAACGCCTCGCGGACATTGACAGTAGTAGGGTTGGCAACTGTTTTATCATAAATGGTATAGGGGATGCCTGCCTCCTTTAAAGCTTTTTCCAGTCTTCGGGTAAGTCCAAGCTTCATGATACCGCCATCTGTAATGATCAGTACATGAGTACATTTGTGGCGCATGATGATTTCAGGGAGTTCCTTGACGCTTCCTGCGATTTTAGGTTTTCTGTAAGGTAAAAAGGGAATTGCAATGTGAAAAGCTTTCTGAAAAGCCCTGCAATATATTTTTCTGAGAGTGTTCATGGATAATTCCTTTCCTGGGGGCAGCCTGCTGCTTTGCAGACTGCCGGACAGCAGTTACTTCAGAAAAAAATATAACAAGGTAAAAAAGAAAAGTCAATATATTTTGATGTTCAAAATTTATCTTTGGTAAAAGAGCTTATTCCGAGACATACGAGCCAAAATTCCATTGCCACGGGCAATCTGGAATGAATTTTGGCTACGTTACTGTGAACGGAGTGAACAGTAACGAACATATCCATAAAATTTTACAAAACTACGAAAATCAGTTGACAATGGAGTAAGTTTATACTAACCTAAAGTTAGCGAAGTATAACAATATTGTAAAACAGCAGTGTTATTATATTAAAGAATTAAAGAAATTTGCTCCACAGGAAGTGGATATGAGGGAGGAATGAAAAAATGTTTCTGCAGATACAGGGAATTCAGAAGTCTTTTGGTGCAGGGGACAGCCGGGTGGATGTGCTTAAAGGGCTGGATCTTGACATTGAGAGAGGAGAGTTTTGTGTGCTTCTGGGTCCGTCTGGTTCCGGTAAGTCTACGCTTCTGAATATTATCGGTGGGATTGACAGTGCAGACGAGGGAAATCTGGTCATAGACGGGGAGCGTCTGGCAGATATGTCGGAGAAGAATCTGTCTTTGTACAGGCGTAAGCATCTGGGATATATTTTTCAGATGTATAATCTAATCCCCAATCTTACAGTGCGGGAGAATATAGAGGTGGGAGCCTATCTCAGTGATAAGCCGCTGGATGTAGATGAACTGCTCCATACGCTGGGAATCTATGAGCACCAGAGAAAGCTTCCCAATCAGCTTTCCGGCGGTCAGCAGCAAAGGACTGCCATTGGCAGAGCCATTGTAAAGAATCCGGATATTCTTCTTTGCGATGAGCCTACAGGAGCCCTGGATTATAATACCTCCAAGGAAATCCTGAAGCTGATCGAGACGGTAAACCAGAAATACGGCAACACCATCGTCATGGTAACGCATAACGATGCCATCAAAGATATGGCTGACCGTGTGGTGAAGCTTCGCGATGGGATGATCCGCAAAAATTACCTCAATGAGCATAAGATCCCGGCAGCAGAGCTTGACTGGTAAGGAGGCATATGATGAAAAATCCTTTACGCAAACGTCTGCCCAGAGAACTGAAGGGAGAACTGGGAAAATATCTGGTTGTATTTATCCTGATGGTTGCATCCATTGGATTTGTGTCAGGCTTTCTGGTTGCAGATAACAGTATGCTTATTGCTTACAATGAAGGTTTTGGGAAGTACAACATAGAAGACGGAAACTTTCGCACAGCAGAGCAAATCCACAAAACCCAGAGAGAAGAAATAGAGGCGCTGGGTGTAAAGCTGTATGATAATTATTATGTGGAGGAACCTCTGGATAATGGAAGCACCATGCGTTTTTTTAAAAACAGGCAGCAGGTGGACAAGGTCTGCCTGATGAAGGGAGAGCTGCCTGCCGGGACAGGAGAGATTGCCATTGACAGAATGTATGCAGACAACAACAATCTGTCTGTGGGAGATACGCTCCGGAGCGGAAAAAGAACCTGGAAGATTACCGGCCTGGTGGCACTTTCCGACTACAGCTGCCTGTTTCAGAATAACAACGATTCCATGTTTGATGCTGTGAAATTTGGGGTTTCTGTTGTGACTGAGGAGGAGTTTGATTCTTTGGATCAGGAAAAACTGCAGTACAATTATTCCTGGATCTATGACGAAAAACCGAAGACAGAAAAGGAAGAGAAAGAAGTTTCCGAGGATCTGATGGAGGATATGGGAAAGATTGTCACACTGGAGGCTTTTGTACCCCGGTATCTGAATCAGGCCATTACTTTTACAGGGGATGATATGGGTGGAGACAAGGCCATGATGATCATGCTTCTTTATATTATTATGGTGATCATGGCCTTTGTATTCGGAATTACCATCAGCAATACGATACGGAAAGAAGCCGGTGTTATCGGTACCTTACGTGCGTCCGGATATACCAGACAGGAACTGATTCTTCACTATATGACACTTCCGGTGCTGGTTACTTTTGTGGGTGCACTGATCGGAAATATCCTTGGATACACTGTATTAAAGGATGTATGTGCAGATATGTATTATGGAAGCTATAGTCTTCCGACTTATGTGACCGTATGGAATGGGGAGGCATTTGGGATTACAACTCTGGTTCCGGTAGTTATTATGCTGGTGGTAAATTACGGAGTGCTCAGACATAAGCTGAAGCTGTCACCGTTAAAATTCCTGCGCAGGGATCTGTCGGGAAGAAAGCAGAAGAGGGCAATTTATCTGAGTCCGAAGATGAAAATCTTTTCCAGATTCCGGATTCGGGTGATTTTTCAGAATATGAGTAATTATATGGTTCTGTTTATCGGGATCCTGTTTGCAAATCTGCTGCTGATGTTTGGATTGCTGCTTCCTTCGGCACTGTCCCATTACCAGGTGGAAATCCAGAACAACATGCTGGCAAAATACCAGTATATGCTTCAGGTTCCGGTCAGCGCAGTAAGTGGAAATAAATTTGACGGTCTGATCTCTCTGCTGGAGTTTTATATGGATTCCAGAACAGACAATGAAGATGCAGAGGAATTTTCTGCTTATTCCCTGAATACACTGCCAGGAAAATATAAGAGTGAGGAAGTACTGCTTTACGGGATCGAACCGGACAGCAGGTATGTAACGATAGATTTTAATAATACAAAAGATAAAAAAGATGAAGCGGGAAATAAAGAAAAAGCAGATAACAAGAATACGGCAAATGCAGAAAAAGAAAGCGCAGCAGTTTATATTTCGAGCGCATATGCGGATAAATTCCTGCTTCATGTGGGGGATACCATCACTCTGAAAGAAAAATACGAAAAAGAGAAATATTCGTTTAAAATAGCAGGAGTTTATGATTATACGGCTGCCTTGTGTGTGTTTATGCCCCACAGTGAACTGAATGATATTTTTGATCTGGGAGAGGATTATTACAGTGGGTATTTCTCAGATACAGAGCTTACAGATATCAAGAGCCAGTATATAGGATCTGTAGTTGACCTTGATGCACTGACAAAGATCTCCAGACAGCTGGATGTATCCATGGGAAGTATGATGGGTATGGTAAACGGATTTGCCATTATGATCTATATGGTACTGATCTATCTTCTTTCCAAGATCATTATCGAAAAAAATGCCCAGTCTATTTCAATGGTAAAAATCCTGGGCTATACAAATGGCGAGATCAGCAAGCTATATATTATGTCCACGTCTTTGGTGGTGGTGTTCTGTCTGCTTTTGAGTCTGCCGCTGGAAACAGTAATCATGAAAGTTCTGTTCCGGGAGATGATGCTGTCCAGTATTTCCGGATGGATCACGCTCTGGATCGACCCGATGATCTATGTGCAGATGTTTGCAGCAGGAATCATTACATACGGAATCGTTGCTTTGCTGGAATTTCGGAGAGTGAAGAAGGTTCCTATGGATGAAGCCTTAAAAAATGTCGAGTAGGACAAAATTTGATAAAAATTTGACATTGTCTGGAATTTGTGGTACGGTTACACAGGAAACTGTTAGAGCGACACGCTCTAGACCAATCAGTTGGAATAGGAGATTATTATGAGAAAAAGAACAACTTCAAGAGCAAAGGAAACTATTAAAGAAGCAACAACAAAGGCTACAGAAGCAGTCAAAGAGACAGTTGAGAAAACAACTGTAAAGGCTTCAGAAGTAATTGAAGAAGCAAAAGACGCTGCAGCTGATATTGCGAAGGCTCCGGTTGTAGAAGAAGCAAAAGAAACTGTAAAGAAAGCAGTAAAAGAAGTGGCTAAAAATATCGACATCAAAAAATTCGCAGAAACAACTATCGAATTACCTGGTTTTGCAGTTACAATGAGCTCCATCGAGGAAGCAATCAAAAAAGACATCAAAGACAAAGGCATCGAAGGAAAAGAAATCAGCGTTTATGTAAATGTTGAGCAGAAAGCCGCTTACTACACAGTAGACGGACAGGGCTCTGACGATTACAGAATCGACCTGAATACATTATAATCTGTAAGCATTTTTTATAAACCGAAAATGGATGTCTGCAGGGATTCGGAAAGAAAATCTGCAGACATAAAAACAGCAGGATTGTTCATAGAATGAACAGACCTGCTGTTTTGCTTATTTATGATAGAACCACACTGCGGCGGATATGGATGATATCTCAGGAAGCTTTCTGCTCAAACAGATCCTCCCTTGTAATATTCTGTGCCCATTTCCCCTGGCGGTAATGATGGAATACCCATGGCCATTTCACAAACTCATCTGTACAGAGCAGGAAGTAGACCCACAATACCGGAAGCTTCAGGACAAAGGCCGCAAAAAATCCCAGAGGTACCGCATATACCCACATATCAATGGTATCGCAGATCAGTCCGAACTTCGTATCACCGCCTGCGCGGAATACCCCGGCGATCAAGGCTGTGTTTACCGCAGAACCCATAATATAATAGGTATTGATAAGCAGCATGTACTTCAAATAATGCATTGCCCCGTCACTTAAGGATGCAAATCTCAGGACCAGAGGCGTGATGGCAAATACGATCACACCGCCAATGGCACCGGCTATAATGGTCATCTTCAGCATTCTGGAAGCATACACCTTCGATTTCTCCAGATCCCCTTTTCCCATTACATTTCCAAGAAGAATCGTTCCCGCACTGGCAATTGCAAAGCAGAACACAGAACCGATATTGCGGACAACCGTAACCAGAGAGTTGGCTGCAACGGCATCTGTTCCGAGATGTCCCAGGATCACAGAGTACATGGAGAAAGCAACACTCCAGGAAACGTCATTTCCAAGAGCGGGAAGTGACAGCCGGACGAAGTCGCCAAACAGCACCTTACTGCGGATAAACATAAAGGTCAGGTTCAATTTAACATCTTTGCTCAGGAAAGAAACGATCACGCATGCTGCCAGTTCGATCAGTCTGGAAGCAGCAGTTGCAATGGCAACACCTGTAGCCCCCAGCTTCGGTGCGCCGAAAAGCCCGAAGATAAAAGTGGCATTCAGGATAATATTCAATATAAAAGCCAGCATATTCAATGCCATACTGATCGTTACACGTCCGATGCTGCGCAAAATCGCCAGATAAACCTCTGTAATTCCCCAACAGAGATATGTAATTCCCATAATCCTAAGATAAGAAGAACCGATAGAGATCAGTTTCTGATCAGAAGTAAAAATCTTCATCATAAGCTGAGGAGCAGTAAATGCGATCAGTGCTACGATTCCCGAGATTATGATGGAAAAGCGGAGGGCAATTCCCTCGATCGCATGAATAGCCTGCATATTATTTTTTCCGAAATACTGCGCACACAGAAGAGATGCGCCTGTACCAAGTCCATAATATACCATAAACAGGATATTGGAGTAATTGGCAGCCAGAGACACCGCAGAAATCGCAGACTGTCCCACATAATTAAGCATAATTACATCTGCGGAGTTAACCGCTGCACTGAGCAGATTCTGGATAATGATCGGAATCGTCAGTTTAAGCATCTGCCGGTAAAAATTATCCTTACCGGCCGATAATGTGTTTATCATATTTACCCCCCGTAATAAGTATTTGCCCGATCAGGCAGTTTTATTAGTCTGCTTTCAGCATAATCCTTCCGGCAGAAAAACGCTATCGGTATTTTGACTGATTTCTACGTTATTTTGACTTTTGAGTCCTTAAACAAATCAACTTTGCTTATAATACCTTGCACAAAAGAAGTCGGACTGATATAATTCGTATGTATTTTGAGAGGAATACATACTGTGACTGATAAAAAATATAATGGGAGAAGTTTATGACGACATTACAGCAATTAGATATGAATATTTTACTGTGGATCCAGGAACATTTAAGGGTGGATGCCCTGACTCCGTTCTGGAGAGCAGTCACCTTCCTCGGAAACGGAGGATGGTTCTGGATCGTATTATGTGTGCTTCTGATCTGTTTCGGGAAAACACGCAAAACAGGAGTGACAGCGGCACTCTCGCTGCTGTCAGGGTTTCTGATCACAAATCTGCTGATAAAAAATGCAGTAGCCCGTCCAAGACCTTTTGATACTTATACACAGATCATTCCGCTGATCACCAGACCGAAAGACTATTCATTTCCATCCGGCCATACCTGCGCTTCCTTTGCCGTTGCACTGGTCTGTCTGCGGATGCTGCCCGGGAAATGGGGAATTTTACCTGTTGTTCTGGCCGGAATGATTGCTTTTTCCAGACTCTATCTGGGCGTACATTATCCGGGGGATGTTCTGGCAGGATTTCTGGTGGCATTGCTCACAAGTACAGTGGCATGCAGGCTGATGCGGAGAACGTTTTCACCTCAGAAAAGCTGACCGGTTCAGAAGAAAACTTCCGGGGGGAAATACAAAAAAGATATGCAAAAATCAGCAGAAAAATATTCGAATGTAAAGTGTAAAGGATAATCTTGTAATGAACAAAAATGAAATCTATATAAAGAGCGGAACCAATTACAAAGAAATGACAAAGGAACTGCTGGCACAGTGCGGCCTGGCGTCTGTAATTTCAGATAAAAAGATGCAGATTGGTATCAAGCCTAATCTTGTATCACCTTCCGAGGCTTCATGGGGAGCTACCACACATCCGGAAATTGTGGCGGGAATTATTGAGTATCTGCAGGAAAACGGATATGGAAATATTGCCATTCTGGAAGGCTCCTGGGTGGGAGATAAGACTACAGAAGCATACGAAGTGTGCGGATATCGTGAACTAACGGAAAAATATCAGGTGCCTTTTTGGGATATGCAGAAAGACAAGGGGATTGAAAGAGATTGCAGGGGGATGAAACTGAATGTCTGTGAACGTGCGGCAAATATCGATTTTCTGATTAATGTTCCGGTATTGAAAGGCCATTGTCAGACAAAGATCACATGTGCATTGAAAAATATGAAAGGATTGATCCCCAATACAGAGAAGCGTCATTTTCATGCGATGGGACTGCATGAACCGATTGCACATCTGAATGCGGGGCTCCATCAGGATTTTGTCGTGGTTGATAACATTTGTGGGGATCTGGATTTCGAGGATGGTGGAAATCCGGTAGTGATGAACCGTATCTGGGCGGGGATGGATCCGGTACTGATCGATTCTTATGTATGTCAGATCATGCATTATACAACGAAAGATGTACCGTATATTGAACTGGCAGAGAAGCTTGGGGTTGGAAGTACTGATCTGAAAAATTCCCGCATCATATACTGTGAGGAAAATGCCCGCAAAGAACTTCCGAAATCAAGAAAAGTGGTAGAACTTCAGGATGCAGTAGAAGAAGTAGAATCCTGCAGTGCCTGCTATGGTTATCTCATCCCGGCTCTGGAAATGCTTAAAAATGACGGCCTTTTCGAGAAACTGGACACGAAAATCTGCATCGGCCAGGGATACCGCGGAAAAACAGGAAAACTGGGTGTAGGTGCATGCACCTGTAAATTTGAATATAACGTAAAGGGATGTCCTCCAACAGAGAATCAGATTTATGATTTCCTGAAGCAGTATATTCTGGGAGAAAATAAATAATATGATATCAGGGGCCCAGGTTCAAAAAGTCGTTCGTGCCTGCATGATAAGACTTTTGAATCTGGAACCCTGTTTGATTTTACAATGCTATCTTTATCATCTGTATAATTTTATCCTGCTCAAATTTACTGCTGTCAAATGCCAGATGATACTGGGAAATATCTTTCCATTTCTTATCTGTAAAGTACTCATAATAAGTACGCCGTTCTTTATCCACTTTCTTAACCAGCTTCTGTGCACTTTTTTCTTCCCGTCCTGTACGCTCGATGACAGTCTGTACACGATACTCAAATGGTGCATGGATAAATACGCTCAGGCATTTATTGTCGAGGATGTGATTGGCGCATCGGCCAACGATCACACAATCTTCTTTCTCAGCAGCATCCAGAATAATCTTTCGCTGAAGATCAAAGAGCACATCATTCATGGGAACAAAGTGAAAATCGCTGTCCATTTGAAGTTCATGGTCAATGGGAAAACGCCACTGGCTGCCACGTTTCTCATCAACCTTGGCAAGCAAATCAAAAGGAATATTCTCTTTCTGAGCTGCAATATCGATCAGCTCTTTGTCATAAAAAGCAAATCCAAGCTCTTCTGCCAGAGCTTTACCAATCAGGCGGCCATTACTGCCGAGCATCCTGTTTATTGTAATCACGCGTTTACTCATAATCAAACCCTCCTTTATGACATCTCTGTTATTGAACGATATAGATTCAGGCGGATATTCGCAAATTGTACCTGTTATCTGCAATTAACAGTGATAAGTCTTTTATTTGTGAACATTATAACATTGATACTTGAAAAAATCCAGTAAAATATATAAAAAACCAAATATATTACGAAAATATTTAGGTACAGTGCACAAAAACGATTCGCAATGAAACAAATGATACAGTTAATCCGATAATATTTTGAAAAGTGTTTTTTTGGATAGTTTTATCAATAGACACTTTTGGCTGTCATATGCTAGAATTAGAGTAATATTTACAGCAAGCAGCAAAGCGGATGATATTGTCCGCCTGACCAGGATTACTGCCGAGACATACAAGCCAAAATTCCATTGCCGCAGGCAATCTGGAATGAATTTTGGCTACGTTACTGAGAACGGAGTGAACAGTAACAAAAATTTATTTATGAAATAGAGGATATTTATAGATTTTTTCTTTAAGCTATGGTATTATATTAAATTGGCTGTCTGACGACAGATCCGAGTCAAAATATTACAAGAGATATGAAAAGTATGTAAGAAAGGGATACGATACATAATGCTGAAAATCAAAAGCTATGTAAAGGTAAACAGTCTGGCGGAAGCTTATGAACTGAACCAGAAGAAAACAGCCCGTATTCTTGGGGGAATGGTCTGGATGAAAATGGGCAACAGAGCAATATCCACAGCGATTGATCTTTCCGGTCTGGGGCTGGATGCGATTTCGGAGAATGATGACGAATTTGTCATCGGATGTATGACTCCGCTTCATGACCTGGAGACAAATGAAGCTCTGAATACCTACACACATGGAGCTATGAAAGAAAGCCTTTGCCACATTGTAGGCGTACAGTTCAGAAACTGTGCCACTGTGGGAGGAAGCATTTATGGAAGATATGGTTTCTCAGATGTTCTGACCATGTTCCTGGGAATGGATACATGGGTAGAATTATATGATGCAGGCCGTATTCCACTGACTGAATTTGTAAATATGAAGAAGGACAATGACATCCTTGTAAATATCATCGTGCGAAAAGAGCCACTTCTTACCTGTTACTTAAGTCAGAGAAACATAAAAACAGATTTCCCGGTGCTGACCTGTGCAGCTTCTGTGATCGGAAATGAGGCAAGGACTGTGATAGGTGCCAGACCTGCACGTGCCATGATCGTGGAAGATAAGAAGCAGATCCTGAAGAATTTCCGGAACATGACAAAAAAGCAGAAGGAAGAGGCGATCGAAGCCTTTGCAGAATATGCGGCAGAGAACGTTCCTACTGCAGGCAATATGCGAGGATCAAAGGAATACAGAACCCTTCTTGTAAAAGTACTGACAAGAAGAGCCTGGGAAGCAGTAGGAGGGATGAAAAATGAATATTAATTTCTGGCTTAACGGAGTGAACCGCCACGCAGAGATCTCCCCGGATACACTGCTGATCGATTTCTTAAGAAAACAGGGCTGTTTCAGCGTGAAAAGAGGCTGCGAAACTGCGAACTGTGGTCTTTGCACAGTTCTTATGGACGGTCGTCCGGTGCTTTCCTGCAGTACACTTGCAGCACGCATCGAGGGAAAGAAAATTGTTACATTGGAAGGAATGCAGAGAGAAGCGCAGGAGTTTGGAAGCTTTCTGGCGAATGAAGGTGCGGAACAGTGCGGTTTCTGCAATCCGGGATTTATCATGAATGTATTTGCGATGCTCAACGAGATCAAAGATCCCACAGAGGAGCAGATCAAAGAATATCTTGCGGGAAATCTGTGCAGATGTTCCGGTTTTGTTTCCCAGACAAGGAGTATCCTGAAGTTCCTGAAATATAAGAAAGCACAGGAGGAAGCATAAAGATGAAATATGTAAATCAACCTGTACGTAAAACAGATGCAATGTCACTGGTAACCGGAAAGCCTGTCTATACAGATGATCTGGCACCAAGGGACTGCCTGATCGTGAAGATACTGAGAAGTCCCCACGCCAACGCCTGGGTGGAAGATATTAAAACAGGTACTGCCGAGAAGGTGGCCGGAATTGCATGTATCCTTACCTATAAAGATGTGCCTCAGAAACGTTTTACCCTTGCCGGCCAGACTGCACCGGAGATGAGTCCGGATGACAGACTGATTCTTGACCGTCATGTACGTTTTGTGGGAGATGCAGTTGCCATTGTTGCGGGTGAGACAGAAGAGGCGGTAGATAAAGCATTGAAGAGAATCCGCGTAGATTACCGCGTGGAGACACCGGTTCTGGATATCCACAAGGCAAAAGATAATCCGATCCTGGTCCATCCGGAGGATGACTGGAAGCTGAAAATTCCTCTTGGCGGAGACAACAAAAGAAACTTATGTGCATCTGCAGTGGAAGAACATGGAAATGTAGATGAAGTTCTGGCAAAGTGTAAATATACTGTAGAGCGCACTTATCATACAAGAGCAAACCAGCAGACTATGATGGAGACTTTCCGCACAGCCTGCTATATGGATCATTTCGGCAGACTGATCGTTCTGTCCTCAACACAGATCCCATTCCATGTGCGAAGGATCGTTGGAAGGGCACTGGACATTCCTGCTTCCAAAGTACGTGTGATCAAGCCAAGGATCGGTGGCGGCTTTGGTGCAAAGCAGACCTCTGTCAGTGAGATCTATCCGGCGATCGTGACCTGGAAAACAGGCCGCCCGTCCAAGATGATCTTCTCCAGATATGAGTCCATGATCTGCTCTTCACCGCGCCATGAGATGGAGATCACAGTACGCGCAGGTGCAGATGAAAATGGTATCATCAAGGCAATTGATCTTTATACTTTGTCCAACACTGGGGCATACGGAGAACACAGTTCTACAACAGTAGGACTCAGCGGTCATAAATCAATCGCTCTTTACAGACATACAGAAGCCCACAGGTTTGCTTTTGATGTTGTCTATACAAATGTGCAGGCTGCAGGTGCCTATCGTGGTTATGGTGCAACCCAGGGTATTTTTGCAGTGGAATCTGCAGTAAATGAGCTGGCACATAAGATGGGAATGGATCCTGTTAAGGTAAAAGAAATGAATATGCCTGTAGAGGGCGGTCCTCTTCCTGGATATCCGGATGTTCCTTATGCACAGAGCTGTTCCATGGACCGCTGTATGGCGCGCGCCAAAGAGATGATGGACTGGGATTCCAAATATCCATGCAGGGATATGGGAAATGGAAAGGTCCGCGGAGTCGGTGTTGCCATGGCTATGCAGGGATCCTCTATTGCAGGAGTTGACGTAGGCGGCGCAGATATTAAGCTGAATGAAGATGGTTCTTATACACTGGCACTTGGATGTACAGATATGGGAACAGGCTGTGATACCGTTATGGCGCAGATTGCGGCTGACTGTCTGAATACGCCTATGGATAACATAGTAGTATTCAGTGTGGATACGGATATCTCTCCTTATGATTCTGGTTCCTATGCTTCCGCCACAACCTATACCACCGGTGTAGCGGTTATGAAGGCCTGCGAGGAGCTGAAGAAAAAAATCTGTAAGCTTGGCGCAAAGATGATGGAAGTAGATGAGGGAAAAGTTGATTTTGACGGATCCTGTGTATTCTATGATGAGACACTTGAGATAAGCGATGGGGCAGACGGAAATGCAGCAGGTCATATGACAGATGCAGAAGAGGGCTATAGTGTTGATATGGATGCCATCAGTTCTGAAAATGCCCAGAAGAAAGTTTCATTGGAAGATATCGCATTAAAGAGCACTTTCTTTAACAATATCGAGCTTCAGGTTGTGAAACAGCATTCTTCACCGATCTCGCCGCCGCCGTTTATGGTAGGTATGGCAGAAGTAGAGGTGGATACAGAGACAGGCAGTGTGGATGTTCTGGATTATGTGGCGGTTGTTGACTGCGGTACACCGATCAATCCGAATCTTGCACGTGTACAGACGGAGGGCGGTATTGCACAGGGAATTGGCATGGCTCTCTGGGAAGATGTACAATATACAGATAAAGGTAAGATCCGCAACAACTCTTTTATGCAGTATAAGATCCCAACCAGACAGGATATCGGAAATATCCGCGTGGATTTCGAGTGCAGTTACGAAAAGAGCGGTCCTTTTGGTGCCAAATCCATTGGTGAGCTTGTAATTGATACTCCATGTCCGGCATTGGCTGAGGCAATTTATAATGCAACAGGTGTGCGTCTGACAGAGCTTCCGATGACTCCTGAGAAGATTGCCATGGAGATTTTGAAAAACCGCGAATCCATCCGGTCAGGGACAAAGGTGGAAGAATGAGAGAATTATGCCTTGCCTGTGCAGGTTTTGCCCTGGAGTTTATAGTTTTTTATGCAGCAGGCATTGTTCTGGTCCGGATATTGAAAGTAAAAGGGGATTGTTCCCTGACTTTCATACTGGGATATCTGGTTTACTTTGCAGTGTTTGAACTGGTAATCGTACCGATGACACTGAAATGGGTATCCCTGACAGCTGCGGCTTATATATGGGCAGGAATTATGGCTCTGGTTATCTGCGCAGCTGTGATCTACACAATAAAAAAACAACGGAGAATACGTGCCGGACAAATGGAAACATGTAGTGGGATTTTTGGAAGCATTTCTGAAATATGGAAAAATCACTCTGTGATGATTATCCTTGCAGGTGCCGTAGTATTGCTGCAGTGTCTGATTGTGATCTTTTACGAGGATACAACAGTAGATGCGGCGTATTATGTAGGTACAGTGAGTACTTCTGTATACACAGATACTCTTGGCAGATATAATCCCTTTAACGGAGCGATTCAGAAGGCATTTCAGGCCAGATATGTTTTTTCCGCATATCCGATGCATAATGCAGTGTGGTGCAGACTTCTGGGAATCCATCCCATTGTGCAGGCAAAGCAGGTAATGTCATGTATGAATGTAGTGACTGCCAATCTGATCATTTATCAGATCGGTAAGAGACTGTTTGACGGAAACAGGAAGAAAGCAGATCTGATGCTTGTCTTTGTCTGTGTTTTACAGCTGTTTTGCGGTACGATTTATTCCTCCGGAACTTTTTTCTTTACCAGAAGCTACGAGGGAAAAGCCATCCTTGCCAACATTGCCATCCCTGCAGTTCTCATGTGTGCCGTCTGGTATCTGCAGGAGAAAAACAGCAGGAATGTCTGGATCATATTGTTTGTCACAGCGGTCAGTGCGCTGACATTTTCCGGTTCTGCTATCATCTTTCCTATCGTGATCGCAGCGGGAATGGCTCCGGCGGCAGTTATGAATAAGAGATTTTCAGGGCTGGTATATTGTGCAGTGTGTATGCTTCCGTCGGCATTATATGCAGCTGTATTTTTTGCATGCAGAATTGGTCTGCTGACGCTGGCTGCATCATAATACAGAAAGGAGAAAAAAATGGCAGGTGTAACAATTCAGGAACTGGGACTGCGCTTTGTTGATGCATGTATGAAGCTGTACTGGGGTTCCTGCTGGTATCCTCTTCTGTTTGCTGTAGGACTGATCTGCACACTGGTCCTGGGGAGAAAAAGAAAGTCCGGGATATTTATCGGCTATACAGTATTTCTGCTGCTGACAGTATATAATCCGCTAGTTGTAAAATATCTTATTGCAAAGGCGAAGTTTGAGAATGAATATTACCGGTTTATCTGGATTCTTCCTGTGATCCCGGCGGTTGCCTACTATGGAGTCAGACTTGTGACCGCTTTTAGAAAGACCTGGATAAAAGTTCTTATGGCTGCAGCTGCGCTGACAGGTTTTGTGATCCTGGGAAATCCGCTGGACGGGGTAGTGACCAATTTTGCAATGGCAGAGAATATTTATAAGGTGCCCAATGATCTGCGTGCAGTCTGCGACGTGATCCACCAGAACCAGGAGAATGATTTTCCAAGGGTTGTTTTTGACGGCAGTCTTAACAGCATTGTGCGACAGTATGATGCGGGGATCGCCACTGTAATAAGCAGAAATGCAAGTATCTACAGATCAGGCAGTACAGTGGCGGGAAACTATGATGAGAACAGCAGTTTCTATAAAAGACAGAAAGCATTGCTGGATGTGATCGATTATCATATCTATGAAGATAAAGAAGGGTTTCAGGCTGCGTTGAAGAAATCAAAGACAGATTTCGTAGTAACACAGATCGGGCTGGTTGACCATGATTTTCTGACAGAGTGTGGTTGTGAACTGATCGCACAGACGGAATCTTGCTACATTTACAGATTTGATTATAGCAATCCTCGTAAATAATGCATATTGATCCGGCTCATCAGAGCGTGAAATTCTGCCAAGCTGTTTCAAATGCATTAATTAAGAGGCGTGCTATGATCGAAATATCATATATCTTACAAGAGAAGGAGAAAAGAAATGAAAAGTAACATAAAAAGACTTTCGTTCTGCCTTTCAGCACTGATGCTGCTGATACTGGCAAGTCCGCTGACTGTACTTGCAGCAGAGGAAGAGGTGGCTGCATCTGCGAAATTTTACGGCACATTCTGGTCGTTGGTTCCGCCGCTTGTTGCCATTGCACTGGCACTGATCACCAAAGAAGTATACAGTTCACTGTTTGTAGGAATACTGGTTGGTGCACTGTTTTACTCTAATTTTAATTTCGAAGGAACAATCCTTCATATTTTTGAAGGCGGAATGATCAGCGTTCTGACAGATTCTTATAATATGGGTATCCTGATCTTCCTTGTTATTCTGGGAACCATGGTATGTCTGATGAACAGGGCAGGCGGTTCCGCAGCATTCGGACGCTGGGCCGGTAAGAGGATTAAAAGCAGAGTTGGTGCGGAACTCTCAACCATCATTCTTGGTGTACTGATCTTTATTGACGATTATTTTAACTGTCTGACAGTAGGAAGCGTTATGCGTCCTGTGACAGATAAGCACAATGTGTCCCGCGCAAAGCTGGCGTACCTGATCGATGCCACAGCAGCACCGGTATGTATCATTGCACCGATTTCTTCATGGGCTGCGGCAGTCAGCGGATTTGTAGAAGGAGAGGATGGAATTACTCTGTTTGTACATGCAATTCCCTATAACTTCTACGCACTGCTTACGATCTTCATGATGGTGGCAATGGTTCTTATGAAAGTAGAATTCGGACCAATGGGTGTTCATGAGACAAATGCTTTAAAAGGCGATATCTACACAACACCTGCACGTCCTTATGCAAACGCGTCTGAAGATGAGAAAAGTAATCCGCGTGGCAAGGTGATCGATCTTCTGATCCCGATCATAAGCCTTGTAATATGCTGCGTAATCGGTATGATCTATACAGGTGGTTTCTTTAGCGGAACTGATTTTGTAACTGCATTTTCACAGAGTGATGCATCTGTGGGACTGGTGCTTGGAAGCTTCTTCGGACTGGTTATCACGATTGTTTTATATCTGATACGTCGTGTTATGAATTTCAGAGACTGTATGGCGTGTATTCCGGACGGATTCAAGGCAATGGTACCTGCGATCCTGATCCTTACTTTTGCCTGGACATTGAAGGCCATGACAGACAGCCTTGGTGCATCTGTATTTGTATCTGCAATTGTTAAAAGCTCTGCAGGCGGGCTGATGAATTTCCTTCCTGCAATTATCTTTGTGATCGGGGCTGTTATCGCATTTGCGACAGGTACTTCATGGGGAACCTTTGGTATCCTGATCCCGATTGTTGTTAATGTATTCTCAGGAACAAATCATGAACTGATGATCATCTCTATTTCTGCATGTATGGCAGGTGCTGTATGTGGAGATCACTGTTCACCGATTTCCGATACAACCATCATGGCATCAGCAGGTGCACAGTGTGAACATGTAAATCATGTCAGCACACAGCTTCCCTATGCAATGGTTGCAGCAGCAGTATCTTTCCTGACTTATATTATCGCAGGATTTGTACAGACAGCATGGATCGCACTTCCTGCAGGAATCGTTCTTATGGCGATCACCCTGGTGATCATCCGATTAAAATTCGACGATCTGAAAATGTAAATAAAACCGGGCAGTCAGCACAATGCATGACTGCCCATAATTTTTTTATAACAAGGTTACTGTTCACACATCACTATCCCGCGAGGTGTTTTGGCATGAATATGCCAAAATCTCGAGACATACAAGCCAAAATTCCATTGCCGCAGGCAATCTGGAATTTTGGCTACGTTACTGTGAACGGAGTGAACAGTAGTGAACAGTAACCTGGAAATTTTTTCAAAAGGGCAGGAATGGGGAATCGCCTTGTATTTTGTTGGATTTTATTGTATGATATCGAGTGACAGGATATCTCGTTACTGTTCATTTTGTTCTCAGTAACGATATCTTTTTTGTCACTGATTTTATCAAAAAGGAGGATTTTTAAGCGATCAATAATATTGATATTAGTGATTAAATATGTTAAAATGTGCTCATGGAGGTATTGCTATGAACACATCGAATATCACTAATTATAAACCAAAAGATTTTGCTGAATTATTAGGTGTCTCTGTGAAAACATTACAGCGTTGGGACAGGGAAGGAACGCTAAAAGCAAATCGAACTCCAACTGACAGGCGTTATTATACTTACAGCCAATATCTTCAATTCAAAGGCATAAATACAGAGAATGATACTCGACAGGTTGTTATTTATGCAAGAGTTTCTACAAGAGATCAAAAGGATGATTTACAGGATCAGGTATCGTTTTTACGTCAATTCTGTAATGCCAGAGGAATGATTGTAGACCAATGTATTGAAGAGTATGGCAGTGGTTTAAACTATA
>NZ_JAJDMJ010000049.1:0-28434 GCF_020593585.1 Blautia sp. DFI.6.71 | reverse complement strand
GTTTTTCGGATCAGCGAAAAACTCCACAATGGCAAACAGGGCTTTGCCCTAACAAAAAGAAACGCCGGAACCGGTATTTACCGGAACCAGCGTTTCTTTTTCATTTATTTATTGTATAGCCCTTTTCCACGTCCATGCCTAACCTTTATAAAGTTCCTTTCAGAACATTTTCCAACTGTTCATCGGACAGATCAACATGATAAAAAAGATCGAAAAATTTATGTATTTCTTCATTGATATCACATTTAATATATTCCGGATAAATCAATGCTGAGAACCATCGCATACCGATCAGACGATTTGGTCCTGCCGGACGATCCACCCAGCTAAACGGTGCATTAGGAGTTCCATAAACCTTTTGGTCCTGTACTGCTTTTAGTGAAGCATAATCAGGATTGCTCAGGATATCTTCTGCTGCAGAATTTCCGCTTTTATCTGCCTTTGGTTCACCATTTACAACAATCACATCCGGATCCCATGCAAGAAGCTGTTCTGCTGAAATCTGAACACGAGATCCATCTCCCAATTCCAGATCTGCAACATTGACTGCATTGATGGCATCAAGGATCTGTGCATGCTGGGATCCCCTGGGTGCAGTTTCCAGTGAATCCTCTCCATTACCGAAGTATACACTGACTTTCTTTTCTTCTGGAATATCTGAAAGTGCATTAATATCAGTAAATACCTGCTCCGCATACTGAGCAAGCTCTTCTGCATGATCTTCTACGCCAAGAAGTTCGCCCATAAAACGAAAAGCTTCCGCAGAATTATTAAGCTCATTGTCTACTGCAACAACCGGAATTCCAAGGCTTTCTGATAACGCATCGCAATCAGAAACCATTGTATCATTAATCTTTCCACTATTAATAGCAATTGTAGGATTGGCAGCAATTACTGCTTCATAATTGACAGCATCACCCATTCCAAAATTAGGAAGATCCTGATATTTGTCCAGAATAATAGATTTCTCAACATCATTCAGTTCATAATTCCACCCAAGAAGCTTATCCGGTGCAACCATATACAGAAAAATTGCAGCTACCGGACCTGCTGAAAAAACAGATTCAATATTTTCTGCTGCAGGGACCGTTACTTTTCTTCCTGCCATGTCTGTGATCTCACGGGTTTCAGCAGTTTCCTGCGTGGCATCCTGCTCCCCACTCTGCGCCTGCTCTTCAGTAGCAGCCTTCGTTTCAGAATATCCTGTTAAAAGACTGACTGACATCACCAGACATATAAGCAGAGCCAAAAGTTGTCTGTGCTTTTTCATAAACTTTCTCCTTTCTTTTCTCCGCATTACTCATAATTGACGCTTATTGAAATTGACTATACAATTTTTAAGTATTATAATGTATATGCGAATAGTTTTTAAAAACAATTCGGTTTTTCTGAGTATAACACCGTAAATTTGATCAGTCAAGTTACAAGGATGAATGATTATGAATCTGACAGCTAATGAAAAAAAGTAGCTACTGCCCGGCAAAAACGATATGTTCTGCTGTTGGCGGTTATGCTGGTACTTTTGTTTATCATTATAGTACTCTCATTCTGGGTGGGATATTATCCGCTTACACCAGTGCAGGTACTAAATGCATTTTTATCAAAATTTGGTTTTAAAGGAGATATTTTACCCCAGGCAGTTACCATATTCTGGAATATCCGTCTGCCCCGTATTCTGTCTGCTTTATTTATTGGTGCTTCCCTCTCGGTAGCAGGTGCAACCTATCAGGGAATGTTTCGCAATCCACTGGTATCTCCGGATATCCTTGGAGTTTCTTCCGGTGCAAGTCTCGGAGCTGCTTTTGCAATTTTAAACGGAGCTTCCAACTGGATGATTCAACTTTCTGCTTTTGCAGGTGGTGTAGCCGCAGTAGCCGCATCCTATCTTATCAGCCGAAAATCCGCACATTCCCAGACTCTCAGTCTTGTTCTGACCGGAACTATGATCATGTCACTCTGCAATGCCGGTGTCACAATGATCAAATATGTGGCAGACCCTAATGATGTTCTCCAACAAATTACTTTCTGGCTTATGGGCAGCTTAACCAAAACCACAACCAAATCCTTTTCCTGGAGTGTTCTTCCAATGATCATTGGATTAAGTCTGATTTTTATTTTTCGATGGCAGATCAATCTGCTGACTTTGGATGAAGAAGAAGCCAAAAGTTTAGGAATCAATGTGCGTAAATATCGTCTGATTTTTATAGTCGCTTCCACATTACTCAGCGCCGCTGCTGTCTGTCTTGGAGGATTGATCGGATGGGTCGGGCTGATGATCCCCCATCTGGCACGTGCACTGGTTGGCGTTGATTACAGAAGGCTGATACCTGCAAGTGCGATCCTTGGCGGCGGATATCTGATACTTGTTGATGATATTTCCCGTTCCCTTTTGTCCATGGAACTTCCACTTGGCGTTGTCACAAGTATCATGGGCGCCCCCTTCTTTATCTATCTTATCATCAAACGAAAGGAGCGCGCGTAATTATATGCTTCTGGAAATTGAAAATGTTTTTGGCGGTTACGGCAATGGTGATATTTTAAAAGGTATCAGCTGCAGCGCAGACTATGGTGATGTGCTTTGTCTGCTTGGTCCTAATGGTTGCGGAAAGACCACTCTGTTCCGCATGATATTAGGTTCCCTTCCTGTTTCTAATGGAAAAATAAAGATAGCCGGAAAAAATATTAGTGACTTTACAACCAAAACACTGGCAAATATGATTGCATATATTCCCCAATATCATTCCCCTGTATTTGCCTATACAGTTCTTGATATAGTAATTATGGGGCGTGCTTCTCATTTCTCCGCATTTGAAACCCCAAAAGAGCCTGATCAGGAAGCAGCTTTTGCTGCCTTGGAGAAAGTAAATGCCCTGCCTCTTGCCAACAGGAAATATACTTCCTTAAGCGGAGGACAAAGGCAATTGGTTTTAATTGCCCGTGCAATCTGTCAGTCTGCAAAAATCTTCATCATGGACGAGCCAGCCGCCAATCTGGATTATGCAAATCATCAGCTTCTCATGGAAGTAATTTCAGGGCTGGCCAACCAGGGATATTGCATTATTATGTCAACACATAGTCCTGAGCATCCCTTTTCCGTGGGAAACAAAGTTCTTCTCATGAAATCCGGAAAGGTTATGGGATTTGGCTCTCCCAAAGAAATCATTACATCTGAAACCTTACAATCTGTTTACGATATTGAAATGGATGTGATAACTACACACGACCGCTATGGCCGTGAACGAACTATCTGTTTACCGGTAAACAGCTCAGCCAAAACAGTTCATGAGAAATGATACGTGGGTTACAATTATGGAACTATTATAAAATAAAATGAAATGGGACTTTACTATGACTCAACATATATTTTTAACTGGTAAAAAACACATTGGAAAATCTACATTGACCCAAAAGATATTGGATGATTATAAGAAAACCGCTGATGGATTCCTGACTGTCCGCACAAAAGACTATCTAAAGAATCAGTATTCAGTTCATATGTACCATCTAAAAGAGAAGGAATTCCCAAACGAATCTAATCTTTTGTTTTTATGCGGAAAAACAGATGAACACACTGCCGATACCTTTGATCTTCTTGGATGCAATATTCTTTCCATGTGTTCTGACTGCTCTTTAATTGTTATGGATGAACTTGGTCCACATGAAGCAGACGCTACTTTATTTCGTAAAAAAATCTTAAACCTTTTGGATGGGCAGACTCCCATTTTAGGGGTATTACAGGAACCTGCAGAATCTTTCTGGCCTGAAATTGTAAATCACCCAAAGGTTGAAATCATTACAATTTCTGAAGACAATCGGAATGACAGAGCTTTACTCAATTACATTCAATGTAAAATTTCTTCTCCTTAATGATTACTCCCGGGGCTATGCCATCGGAACTAACCAAAGGGTCAAGTAGCCTTGTCAAGTAAAAAAATAACCGCTAGAAGCCTTGATTTCTAGCGGTTTTACGTGCGTTAGAGGTTGCTGCGTGCCAGTGGCACGCGTTTAGCAACGACCGGAGCGAAGCGTAGATCGAACCCGTTCGAGTCCGACCCGGACTTGAACAAAAAATAAGACAGTGCATTTGCACTGTCTTATTTTTATTAGCGTGCGTTAGAGGATTCGAACCCCCGGCCTTTTGGTCCGTAGCCAAACGCTCTATCCAGCTGAGCTAAACGCACATCCTTGTGAAGTTCTTATCTCGTGTCCCTCACAACAATGAGTATTCTACTCTATACTGGAGCATTTGTCAACACTTTTTTTGAATTTTTTATTTTTTTCTTTTGATTCGCAAAATTATAACAATTTACAACTATTCTGTAATGATATCAGTACACAGGTACACCAAAATACTATCGCAGTCCTGTTTTCATTAATTCCGCCGCAAAGCCTCGATCGGGCTCAGTTTTGCTGCTTTCTTCGCAGGATAAATTCCAAAGAATACTCCTACTGCACAGGAAAACAAAGTCGCCGCCATAATTGTACTCAGGCTGATTCCCGGAGTGATGGACATTCCCATACTGCTGCTTATGATTGAACAGATTACATATCCGCCGATCACACCCAGAACAATTCCTATCACCCCTCCAATCACCGTCAGAATTGCCGCCTCTGCCAGAAACTGCATCATAATAGAAGAGGTTTTCGCTCCCAGTGACTTACGGATACCAATCTCTCTGGTACGTTCTGTTACGGAAACCAGCATAATATTCATAACGCCGATACCGCCAACCAGAAGGGAAATTCCCGCCACAAAGGAGATAAAAGCAGTCACCATATCCAGCATCTGATTCATAGAGCTCATAATATCCTGAAAGCTCTGTACCTGAAAGTAATCTTTTCCTGCACACTGATGTCTTTTTTCCATCAGTTTTACCACTTTGTCAGCAACATCCTGACTGTTTAAGCTCTTATCTGTCTGCATTGTTACTGAGAAAAAGTAATCGGATACACCGGTGAATTCATTCATTGTAGTATAGGGAACATTAATAGTCACCGGCATTCCCTCATAAGTATAACTGACAAAGGTTCCATTTTCTTTCTGGGTTGTCACCCCGCAGATACGAAGACTTTTGGTCAGTCCATAACAATTGACATCTACAGTCATTCCAACCACATCATCTGTGCCAAAGAGTCTTTTTGCATCTGCATCGGAAAGCACACAGACATTTTTTGCTTCCTGAACTTCATTTTCCCCGAAATATACTCCATGCTTCATGGTGGCATTATTTAACAGCTTTGCATCCGGTCCCTCACCTGTTACCATAAGAGAAAAATTTCCCTTACCTGTGGTAGTTTCTCCACTGAATGAATCCGAAACATTTACTCCTTCTATACCGTCTACCGCCCGGATTGCTTCCACATCATCCGCAGTGATCCACTCCTCGTCTGTCTGTGCCTCGTCGCTGACACTGATGGCAATCTGCCCGCCGCCGATATCATCAATTTCACTGTTCATCTGGTTCTTGGTTCCTTCACCCACAGATACAATAGCAATTACAGAAGCAATGCCAATGATAATGCCAAGCATAGTCAGAAATGAACGTCCCTTATTTGCCATAATGTTATGGACTGCCATCTTGATATATTCATACAGCTTACTCATCAGCATCCTCTCCTGTCTGTTCAGGAACTGCCTGTACTTCCATTCCCTCTGTGTAATCACCCAGATCTGCGATTACTTCTTCGCCTTCTTTGATTCCCTTCGTAATTTCCACATAATCCTCTGAGCTGATTCCTGTAGTAATATTTCTCTTTGTCACCAGTCCATCTTCTATCACATAGCAGAAGGAGCCTTCTTTTCCGATATTGATCACTTCCACAGGAAGAGTCACCACATTTTTCGCAGAAGCCGCATGAATCTTAACCTTGGCATCTACTCCCAGGAAAATATCTTCATCCGGATCATCAATGCTTACTGTTGCTGAAATGACCGGCGTTCCTTTTTCATTCTGCACCGCAATATGGCTCATTTTTATTACAGTACCCTGATAAGTATTATCCCCTAAGGTAATCTCAACAGACTGCCCCTCTTTCACTGTATTATAATCATATTTAGAGAGAGTCACATCCACACTTGCCTTGTCTGTATTCTCAATAGTAAACAGTTCCATACCCTGAGTAACTGCTGCTCCCTGCTTAATATCTGCCTTGGATATGATTCCGTTAAATTCCGCGGTGATTCCTTTCTTTCCTTCCTTCACCAGCTCCTCGGCTGATTTTGCGTCCAGTTCGGAAAGATTATCTGTTACTTTCAGTTTCTCTTTTTCTTCTTTTGTCAGGCTTGTGGAATCTGCCTCTGCGACAGCTTTCTCAGAAGCCAGATCTGACTGAAGCTCTGCAAGTTCATCACTTGCTGTCTCAAGTGCACTTTCCAGAGCAGAAGTATCCGCAGTTACTGTCCCGCCATCACTTCCGCTGTTGTCATATCCGGAGTAGGAAGAATCTTCCCCATCGCTGTCATCTGCATCTGAACCGTCTGAAATTCCCCATGAGTAATCTGCACTGCTTTCTGTGAAGTCAGAAAGTACCGGCATTTTCGGTGTCTGCTGCTTAAGATCATTATAAGTCTGCTGTGCCTGCTGCATTGCGAGCTGTGCCTGTGTTCTTGCAGCCTCCGCATTATCCAGAGCCTGTGTATTCTCATCTGAAGGGTCTGCCTGCCATGTTGCAAATGCCATCTGATATGTGGTGTCTGCCTGATTATAATCGCTTTGTGCCTGATTATACTGTGCATTCAGATCTGAGAGCTGCTGCTGGTACTGCGGAAGAGTCTCCGTCTTGTATGTATAAAGTGCGGCCTGATATTTACTCTGGATTTCCTCCTGTTTCTTTGCCTCTGCCTGGGCTTTTGCCTGAGCTTCCTGCTGCTGTGCCTGAGCCTGAGCTGCTGCCTGTGCGGATGCCTGAGCTGCCGCTTCACGCTGTGCCGCTGCTGCTGCCGCTGAAATCTGTGATTTCAGAGACGAGACATAAGCTTTTTTATCCTTTATTTTCTTCTCAAGCTCCTGAACATTCTTTTTGGCATCCTTCTGCTTCTTCTCTGCTTTGTCAGATTTATTTCTTGTATCCTTTGTATCATACTTTGTTGATTTCAGATTCAGTTCTGCTTTTCGATTATCTTTTTCCAGATCCTCTGTATTAAACTCGATCAGTTTTGTTCCCTTTTTTACCACATCGCCCTGGGAAAAAGAAACAGTTTTCAGTTCTGCATTTACAGGAGAATAATAAGTCTTCTCTTCTTCACTTCCCACTGTTCCTGTGGCATCTACAATTTCCTCAACATCTCCTTTCTCTGCAGTTACTACCTGAACCTGTGGAATCTGATTTTCTGTTGAATTTCTCTGACCTGCTACTGTAACTCCGCCGGCAACAACAAGAACAGCTGCTGCTCCAATAATAATTTTCTTTTTACTTTTCTTTTTTTTCATAATATCTGTCTCCCTGTAACCGGATTTATGCATCCAGCTGGTTTTTTATATATTCTTCTTTCCCATAGTTTTTATTGATAAAATCTGATTCTATCTTTCCATCCATAATTCTGACTACACGCCTTGCCTGAGCAGCAATCCCATTATCATGTGTGATCAATATGACCGTTTTTCCCTGCTCGTGCATACTTTTAAGAATCTGAAGAATCTCCTTACTGGATGCAGAATCCAGATTTCCTGTAGGTTCATCTGCCAGGATCACCGGTGGCTGGGCCGCGATTGCTCTTGCAATAGCCACCCTCTGCTGCTGTCCTCCTGACATTTCATTTGGTCTGTGATCCATACGTTTCTCAAGCCCTACCATGGTCAGTGACTCTACTGCCAGCTTATGTCGCGTTTTTCTGTCTACCCCTCTGTAAACCAGCGGTAATTCCACATTTTCAATTGCAGTCAGATTTGAGATCAGATTAAATCCCTGAAAAATAAATCCGATCTCCCGGTTTCTGACTTCTGAGAGTTCATTATCTTCCATTGTGGACACATCAGTTCCATTCAGAAAATATTCGCCGGATGTAGGCACATCCAGACAACCCAGCATATTCATAAATGTAGACTTTCCCGAACCTGACTGTCCGATAATAGCAACAAACTCACCCTTATTAATTTCCAGATTAATATGATCCAGCGCCCGCACTTCATTCTCGCCGGGATTATATATTTTACACAAATCTTTTACTCTGATCAGCGCTTCCTCCATCTTTCCCTCCTGTCTATTAAATATCCTGCTCCAATCCAGATCTTACAGAATCGCAACCTGTCTTTCGTAAGATATCAGAAATACCTTTTACAATCATAACCTCACTTATATGTTAAAAGGGCAGCGCTTCAGTTTTCCAAAAGCTCTGCCCTTATCTGCGGAATCTGCAAGTCTCTGTTATCAGAAACGATACAGCTTCCACGATTTCTTCATATTTTTATTCTGCATCTGCCCGACTTTTTATGCTTCCAGCAGAAATGCCTTATATGCTTTCTTAGCTTCGTAAATATCTGCCTTACTTGTCACTTCCCATGGTGCATGCATACTGAGCACTGCCACACCGCTGTCAATGACTTCCATTCCATAAAGCGCTGCGATATAAGCGATTGTTCCGCCTCCGCCTACATCAACTTTACCAAGCTCAGCTGTCTGGAACGCAACTTCATGGCTGTCAAAAATATTTCTGACTCTTGCCACGTATTCTGCATTTGCATCATTCGAGCCGGATTTACCTCTTGCTCCGGTAAATTTATTTAATACGATACCTCTTCCAAGATAAGCTGCATTCTTTTTCTCAAATGCCTCCCCATAAGCCGGATCATAGCCTGCACTTACATCAGAGGAAAGCATACTGGAATTCTTCAGAGTTCTTCTCAATCTCAGATCACTGTAGCATCCCATTGCATCCAGAAGTTCAGCCACTGCGTTCTCAAAGAAACGTGACTGCATACCGGTGGCGCCTACGCTTCCAATCTCTTCTTTATCAGTAAACAGACAGCAGGAAGTGTGTTTCGGGGTGTCCATCTCAAGCATTGCAAGCAAAGAAGTATATGCGCACACTCTGTCATCCTGTCCATAAGCAGCGATCATACTTCTGTCCAGACCACACTCTCTTGCCTTTCCTGCCGGTACGATCTCCAGCTCTGCAGAAAGAAAATCTTCCTCTTCCATATCATACTTCTCTTTAAGGATATTCAGTACATTCTGTTTTACTGCCTCTTTCTTCTTATCATCTTCCAGGTCTTTCAGTGGTCTGCTGCCGATCAGGATGTCCAGATTCTCTCCCTCGATCACTTCTGCCGCTTTTTTCTGCATCTGCTTTCCTGCAAGATGGATCAGAAGGTCTGTGATATATACGATTGGATCATCCTCATCCTCACCGATATTTACTTCTGCTGTACTTCCGTCTTTCTTTACCACTACGCCATGGATTGCCAGGGGAAGAGTCACCCACTGGTATTTCTTAACACCGCCATAATAATGGGTATCCAGATATGCAAGATCCGTATCCTCATATAATGGATTCTGTTTGACATCAAGACGTGGAGAATCAATGTGTGCTCCCAGAATATTCATTCCCTCAGAAATATCATCCTGTCCGATATGAAACAGTGCAATGATTTTCTTCATTCCGACTGTATAAACTTTATCTCCTGCTTTCAGTTTCTCACCCTTCGCAGTCTTCTCTTCCAGAGATTCATAACCTGCTGCCCGTGCTTCTCTGATGATCTGCGTCACACATTCACGCTCTGTTTTTCCCACATTAAGAAAATTGCGATACGCTTTTGCAACCTGCTCCAGTTCTTTTTCTTCTGCTTCTGTATAAGAAAGCCATGCATTTCTACGTTCCATTTACTGTTCCGCCTTTCTTTATGACTGTCATTCATAGTATTGCTTTGATAACGGTAACTATTCATCAGTTCGCTATTATGTAATGGTATTGAACAATTACCTGTTTTTCATTATAAAACATCCTCTGGAAATTTTCCATATGATTAATATTTATTTGTCAGTAGACATTAGGATTCATTTCCGCTATAGTTGATGGCAGGTTAATATTTCTCCTCTCAAATTCATTATTTACGAGGATTGTTATAAAAATATCTGCAATACCAGGAGGTTCTGTCATGAAAAATTCAGAGGAACTGCGTCAGCAGCTTCGTTCCATAAACCGCAAAAGTTATCCGGCATATAAAGGGCTGAAAGGTCTGTATCATTTTGGAAATTATATTCTGTCCATCGACCATGTGCAGGGAGATCCTTTTGCTTCTCCCTCTCATGTCAGCATTCAGATTTCACACAGAGATGCCGGATTTCCCGTCGAATATTATAAAGATACGCTTACCGGGACTACTCTTTGCGACTATCTTACACGTCAGTTTGAAAAACAGGTCAGTCAGTACAGCTTTCGTGCAAAAGGCTCCGGCAAAAGCGGCCTGCTCACTGTCAGTCATTGTGGTCAGGAGATTCTTTCCCGGACAGCCTGTGAAATAACAGAAAAAGGCATAACCGCCCGCTTTTTTGTGGGCTTCCCTGCTAATGGCCGCACGATCAATGCCACTGAACTGGAGAAAATCCTTTTTGATTTTCTGCCTGTATGCATTCAAAAATCCTTTTTCTATTCCAGCCTTAATGCAAAGGAATTACAGAATTATATAGAGCTTGCAGAGGATCAGGAATTTATCCGTCATACGCTGCCCGCAAAAAATCTCTGCGCATTCATAGCCGACGGCTCCATCCTCCCAAGAGAAAGCGGTATTTCCTCCCGCCCTATGAAAGCTTCCGTTCCCTTTACTTCTCCGGACAGTCTGCGCATTTCCATAAATCTTCCCCATAAAGGAGAAATCACAGGCATGGGGATTCCAAAGGGAATTACTCTGATCGTAGGCGGTGGATATCATGGCAAATCCACGCTTCTGAATGCACTTGAACTTGGTGTATACAATCATATCCCCGGAGATGGACGTGAATACGTGATCACAGATGCAACTGCTGTCAAACTGCGTTCAGAAGATGGCCGTTTTATCAAGGATGTGGATATTTCCATGTTTATAAATGATCTTCCAAACAAGAAAGATACCCGCTGTTTCTCTACACTGGATGCCAGTGGAAGCACTTCCCAGGCAGCCGGTATCGTAGAAAGCATGGAAGCCGGAAGCCACCTTTTTCTTCTTGACGAAGACACCTCCGCAACTAACTTCATGGTTCGTGATGCTTTCATGCAGCAGGTTATTCAGCGTGAGAAAGAGCCGATCACTCCATTTCTGGAGCGTGCAGAGGATCTTTATAAAAAAGCAGGGATTTCTACAATTCTTGTTGCCGGAAGTTCCGGGGCATTCTTTCATATTGCAGATACAATTATCCAGATGGACAATTACGTTCCAAAAGATATTACAGCTTCTGTCAAAAAATTATGCAGCCAATATCCTCTGCCTGCTGTTTCAGTTACTGATTTTCAGCTTCCGCACAGCCATCGCATTATGAGCAGGCCTGCCGAATCTTCTAAGCGCCTTAGACATAACAGTCGTGGAAATCATTCCGATTCCGGTGCCGCAAAACCTGAGCGCCTGAAAATCAGAATCTCCGGAACAGATGGCTTCTCTCTCGGCAGACAGGAGATTGATCTCCGCTATACAGAACAGCTTATTGACGCAGAACAGACCGCTGCCTTAGGTCTCCTGCTGAAATATGCAGTTGAACATCTGGCAGACGGCAGACGTACCCTGCCTGAGATTGTGCAGTTTCTCTGGAAAAATCTCTCTTTACATGGTCTGTCCTTCTTTACGGAGAATCAAAAAATTTCCTGTGGTTACGCTACTCCCCGTATTCAGGAAATTTATGCCTGTCTTAATCGTTACAGAGGTTTATAAGAAAGAATCCTGCTTCAGTGACATAATAAAATCACCGCTTCTCCGTCGATCTTGTCGGCTAAGCGGTGATTCACGTTCATTTTACACTTTTTAGGGAAAGGAAAGATTTTCTCTTAAGGTACGTCATTTCCTTAAGATGTAAATATCATAACCTATAAATGTGAGAGAAATTTGTCTAATTTCTAATATAATTATAAAATTTATAAAAAAACTGCAAAAATTTGTTACTGTTCACTCCGTTCTCAGCAACACAAAAATTTTACACTTTTAGAAATTTTGTAGGAATCAGTTGCATCTCCCTTTCAATCCGTTATAATATTAGATGTATGTAACTATTTAATAATCAAAGAAATCTCTGCGGAACAGTTATCTGATATAGAGCTGCATAACACAACAAAGGTTAGTACACCGTTTTCGAAATAACTATACCACTCACTTGTCTGCGAATCCGATTGCACAGGTATAAAAGCCTCAGCGTAGCCCGTACGCCTGCGTTTTTATACCTGCACACTCGAATCCGCATCCTACGCGATTGGTATAATTATTTACGAAACGATGTACCAGGAAAGAGGAAAATAAATGTTTAGAAAAATAGATAAAACCAGTACATTCAACGATGTTCTGAAACAAATTATCGAAAATATCCAAAACGGAGAATTACAACCCGGCGACGCACTTCCTGCTGAACGTATTCTGGCAGAAGAATTCGGAATCTCCAGACCAGCATTACGAGAAGTCCTGAAGGCTCTTTCCCTGCTCGGGATTACTGTCAGCGTACATGGCGGTGCCAATTATATTGCAAATGATCTTCACAGCTGTCTTACTGAACCTCTGTCTATCATATTTCAAATGTACAACAGCAAAATTCAGGATGCATTGCAGCTTCGAGGCGCACTGGAAAGCAAAGCTGCTTTTCTCGCTGCCCAAAACTGTACACCGCTGGATGCTGCTGAACTCCAGCTTATCATTGCCAGACTGGACAGCACTCAGGATGAAAAAATCCGCGGTGATCTGGATCGTGATCTACATCTGAAAATTGCTCAGATTTCTGCCAATCCATTAATACTGAGTGTATTAAATGCCTCTGCACAGATTACTGAAAATATGATCGTTGGAATACGTTCCTATCTTATGCAGAAAAATAACGATGCACCGGAGATTGATTCCCAGCACACCCGGCTTGTTCAGGCAATAACCAATAATGATGCACCTCTTGCAGAAAAAGTTATGAACGAACATATGCATACTATAGAATATCTTCTGAATGAAATTACGTCTGACAACCTCACAATTTCTGATAACATTCCACAACCATAAATTATCCTGATCATGTTATCAAAAATTATATGTCAGACCCACTTATCAAACCTATGGCAATCCTCTAAAATCATACTTTATCTGGAGAATTGCCATATCTGCTTTACAATCATTCTGTTTCTTCACTGAAAATCTCGCACATCAGCCTTGCCCCTGTTTTAAACCCCATAATAAAGCTCTTTTCCAATTCCTGAGGATATATTTCCATATTTTTAGCCATCAATACATCCAGTTCTTCAGCCTGTTCATCTGTCAGCCGGGCTCTTAATTTCTGATAACACTGGTATGCCGCCTCTTTTTTCGCTTTACATAAATCATCATGTATTTCTGACATTTCATTTTCTTCCCCATTGTCATTATCCATATACATACCATACAGTTTCCGAATCACATTTTCCATATATTTACCCAGTCTCTCTGAAAATATTTATTTACTGCATTCTGATGTTACAAGTATTCCCCACGTATTCACAACTCACTCATATCAATGTATCAATTATAGCAGCAATATAAGTAACACTATTATGTATTATAAAATTGTGTTATATCAATGTCAATCCTGTGTAACTATACTTTATATCATAACAGTGATTACAGAAATCAAAATTGGAATAAGCAATACTAATTATGATAACTATATTCACCAATAAATGTTTTACAGGAGGGATAATCATGCCAAACGACTTTATTGTCCGGCCAAAATGTACAGATAAAAAAGAAGACAGATCAATCACCATGACCATTCGCCTTGAACGTGAACTGCAGGAACAATATGATGACTTGTCTGCCAAAAGCGGACGCTCAAGAAATGAATTAATGTGCATGGCACTCCGCTATGCACTTGATAATCTGAAATTTGTCGAATAAATAATATGCATAAAAACGCTCCTTAAATATCTGAATAAATGAATAGTTATTCAAGTATTGTATGAAATAATGTTACAATTGACGAACTGACATTTATAGATATACAATTACTCCAATGGTAGCAATAAATTATCTGACATTATTTGCCGTATTATTTTATACAGGGAGGTTTTTTTATGCATTCATTATCAGATTCTACTCAGGGATACACTTACACCATTAAATGGATGTTCGGATTGCCGGAAGTTATGAAATCCATGCATGATATGGATATTCACGAAGGCAGCACAATTCGTGTTCTTCGAAAATTTCATGATTCTCTGATCATTTCCTCTGCAAACCGAAAGATTGTTCTTGGAAATGAAGTTGCTGACAGAATACAGGTATAGTGCTTTATATTAAATGTGGTGAAAATTTACAGAACAAAGACCGGATAAATGCTGTAACATTCAGCATTTATCCGGCTTATTCTTATCTCTGTTCTATCAGGCGTCAGTTTTCCGTCTTAATAATTGTTCTCTGAATTATAAGAAGAAAGAAACGCAAATAAGGTATGCACAAACAGCCACTGTATACGACAGATGACTCAAATGAGCCATAGCGTATGGAGGTGACTGTCTGTGAGTTTGCATATTATAATACAAAATGAGAAATGAGATGTCAAGTATCCCCAATAATCATTATTTCAAGAGCAGGAACAATTTGCGCTTTGAAGATCCGGCCAATATATATGACAGAGTGTCCAGAATATTTGGATAAAGAAAACCGATGGCTTTGACTGTTATCAGTCTACACCATCGGTTTTCTCAAGTCCAGCTAACCCTTGAACAGTAACGAACAATTATTCAACCGGAATCCACACTTTCATTTCTCCCTCTCCACGGTTATTCCAAAGGAAATAAGGTATCGCTGTAAGCTTTACATCTTCTTTCATTTCCTGATACACTCCATAGAGTGTATCTCCTTCCAGTTCTCTTCTTCTGGTTCCTTTTGCATATATTGTATTAATTTCTTTTCCTGCAATACTGTTTCTCTTTGTTTCAAGCTCCCCCTGCGCATATAAGCCCAGTTCTTCTATTTCAGATCCATTGTCAATAGACTCAAAACAATACAGTAAAGGCCCCATAATAATTGCAGCTTTTCTTGCGTCATAGCTGATTTTTCTATTCGCAGCTATGACAATTGGTTCCATCTGAAATTCCAAATCAATTCTATTGATTTCCTGCGTATCTAAATCAACTAAAATATACCCGGATTCTGATCTCTCACAGAAAATTTCTCGCCCGTTTTTCTTTACTTTAACACCAGAGGACCAAGCAGGATGTCGAATAGCTATTTTACTACAATCTTTGCCGCTGATTGTTATTGAGATTATTCCGTTTAACGGAAACTGTGTCTCTAATTTTACCTGATACTGTTTTCCATTTCTTTCAACAGTAGCTTCACTATTTATAAACTGGTTCACATACAGTATACTTTCATCCTCTTCTAATCCGTATATGTATTTCCCAAGTCCTGCTAATGTACGTGCAATATTGGGTGGACAGCAGGAACAGGCATACCACTGTTGCCGAACGGATTTCAAATGATTCCTCTCCGGATTATCCTTGCTACGTCTGGGAAGCATCTCCATTGGATTCGCATAAAAGAAATGTTCTCCGTCCAGGCCAAGGCCTGATAATACTGCATTATAAAAAATATATTCAATTGTATCTGCATAACAACTCTGCTCAAAATTCTGCAGCATTTTAAACGTAAAAAAGATCATTCCAAGAGCTGCACAGGTTTCCGAATAGTTCGTATCATTAGGAAGATCATAGTCTTTCGTAAAAGCTTCACCGGAAGGTGTAGAACCAATACTTCCATTTATATAAATCTGCTTATTCGTAATATTATCCCACAATGATTTACAGCTATCCAGCAATTCCTTATCTCCATTATGATAAGCCAGATCTGCCATTGCTGTATACATATATACTGCTCTGACAGCATGTCCCGTTGCTTTCTTTTGCATACGTACCGGTTGATGGAATTGATTATACTCCTGATATGGAAATTGATTATATCGTTTATTTGGTTCTTCCACTTTACATTTTGTCCAGTGACAAATTCTTTTACGTTTTATAAATTCTTCTTCAAAAAATTGATTTGTTCCACGCATGTCAATAAAATATTCCGCTAATTTTAAATATTTATTTTCATTCGTAAGATCATACAGTTTCACCAGCGCAAGTTCTAACTCCTGATGCCCTGGATATCCATGCATCTTCCACTCTTCCGGTCCAAATTTCTCATTAATACAATCTGCAAGCTTGCAGGCAATTTTTAATATTTTATCTTTTCCTGTTCCCTTGTAATAAGCTATGGCAGCCTCGATTAAATGCCCTGCGCAATATAATTCATGGCACTCTAAAATATTAGACCATTTTTTCTCTGGTTCAACAAGCTGAAAATAGGTATTTAAGTATCCATCTTCTTCCTGAGCTCCTTCCAGAAGGTCAATAACCTCATCTGCCTTTTTTTCCAATTCAATATTATTTTCCACCTGTAGTGCGTTTCCTACAGCTTCTAGCCATTTGTATAAATCACTGTCCTGATATGCTTCTCCGTAAAATTTATCATTTGAAATACCAGCTGCAATTCGGAAGTTATCTATAGCATGGCTTTTTTCGATTCCTTTTACTTTATCATTCAAAATATCCCATTGATAAGGGATTACTTTTTTTAATATCAGTTCCTGATATTCTTTCCAAAATCCACTTGTAATTTTTACATTTCCAATTTCCAGTGCTTTCATTTAAGTTTCCGCTCCTCCATAATCCTATATTCTTTGGGGGTACAGTTTTCCTGCTTTTTGAACACCCTGACAAAATAATTTGCTGTTGCAAATCCTGTCATATTCGCTATTTCATTTATATTTAATTCTGTTTCTCTCAATAAGATCTTGGCCTTTTTCAAGCGAAAATCACTAAGATACTTTGTAAATCCCACGCCCATTTCATTACAGAATAAACTGGATAAATAATTTTTATTCATAAACACCTCTGTAGCGGCAGATTCCAGAGAAATATCCTGATGATAATTTTCTTCAATATAACTTAATACATTTCTAATTGATTTACTGTATTTTTCTGAATCGTAATTGCTTTTATAATCGATCTGCTTTTCCTTTTTTAATTTTTTTACTTCACTCTGAAGTAATTTTACTTTTTCCTTTTCATTTCTGTTTTTTTTCCACTCACCTATCACTTTCCTGATAATCTTATATAACTCTTCCTCCTGAATGGGCTTTAAAATATAATCTACTGCTCCATTTTTAATAGCTTCATGCACATAAGAAAATTCTGTATATGCACTGACAAAAATACAAAAACAGTTTTTATTCGTTTCCCGTACTTTTCTAAGAAGTTCAAGGCCAGACATTTTGGGCATTCGGATATCAGAAATAATCAGGTCTGGAGATAGTTTCTTGCACAATTCCAAACCTTCTTCTCCGTTATCACAGGTTCCGACAATTTGTAATTCGCTTTCAAACTTTTTCAGAAAATTACATAGCAAAAAACGTATATTTTCCTCATCATCAATTATCAAAACTTTCATCCGGCACCACCTTTTCCCTTTTTATCCTAAATGAAACTTTTGTTCCTTTTCCAGCTTCACTTTCAATAGTGATTCCCGACTCTTTTCCATAATACAGAACAAGACGGTTATTTACATTTACAAGACCAATTCCTGTTCTGGGAGATTCTTCGCTGATAACTTTTAAAGTAATATTAGCTGCAAGAAGTGAGTGAACATATTGTAATTGAGCCGGACTCATTCCGCATCCATTATCACTTACAACAATTCTTAAATTATCATTTTCCAGTACAGCTTCTATAATCATTATTTTTGTTTTCTGCTCATCTTTCAGGCCATGACAATATACATTTTCTACTAATGGTTGTATCGTTAAGCACAAAATAGGGAAATCATACAGTTCCTGCTGAATCCTGTAAAATATCTGAACTTTTTTTCCAAACCTAAATTCCTGCATGCGTATATAGTTTTTCACATAATTGATTTCATCCTTTAAGCAAACTATATGCGTTTTATCATTTAATACATATCTATACATTTTGGCAAGTGCATCTGCTGCTTTTTCAACTTCATAGCTTTCACTTTTAATTGCCAATGCTCTGATCGTTTCAAAAGAATTTGCAAGAAAATGTGGATTTATCTGCGTTTGCAGTGCAAGCAATTTTGCCTTATTTGTTTCTCTTTGTATAGCAGCATTTTTTTTCAACATCTCTTCCAAGGAAACCACCATTGCATTGTATGTTATTTCAAGGGTGTTTATTTCCTTTAAATTTGAATTTACTTCTATATTTTTAAATTTTCCATTGGCTTTCATCAAACTCATGCTGGCAGTCAATTTTCCCAATGGATTTGAGATAGACCAGGCAAAATAAGATGCACATATCACAGACAGTATCAAAATAACAACAGCTACACCTACAAAACCTTTCAGATTTTCCTTTAGATTTCTGATAACAGCTTCATTTCCACATCCGATTTCTAAAGTCCAGCCGTTTTCAAATGTGTATGTTTTCTGTATGATATTACTTTTTGAAATATTTTCATTTTTTAAAATGATTTTATTGTCTTTATCTGTTAAAATCGCATTGGAATCTGTTCCACTTGGAATAAAGCTAACATTATTCTTCAATGCATCAGTATAAATATCAAGTTCCAGAAATCCTATTTTCAAATTTGGACAATATATATCATAAATATTCTGTCCCACAGAAAACACAGGGGTGTGATCATCTGCCAGCAAGTAGGGGGATCGATCATAAAAGCCTGTATACACAATATTCTCTTTGCATTCACACAGGTCTTTCATGCACGGATTATCATAATAACTATCTTTTCTTATGATTTCATTTGTGCTGCTTATCCTGCCTGTAGTATCGATCCAGCTGATATCTGCAATATAGGTTCCGGATCTGCGAAGTGTCTGAAAATTCTTTTCAATTTCCTTGCAGCTATAAAGGTAGCCCTTTTCACCATATTTTAAGCGCTCATTACTATTTAAAACCACTTCAATAGCCTGGCATCGTATGGTATTGATCTGGGAAAGAACAGTCTGAATATTATTTTTTGTCTGTATAAATTCCTTCTCAATCTCGTTCTGCTGTTGGTCTTTCGTATATTTGTATATCTGGCAAAATTGAACGATATTAAGCAGAACTGTAGATAGCAAAATCAAAAATACATAGGATATGGTCAATTGTTTTCGTATCGTATTTTTTCTTCTGTTCATTGCTGTTCTTTCCCTCATATGTAATTTTATTTTTTATTCATTCCACAAGTTTTCACGTTTCAGATATGCAACTCCGATTTGTTCCCGTACAATCTCTTCTGAATCAGGAATATACATGGCTCCATTATACCACATGATCCATCCTGTATCATTTTTCATTACATATGGTTTATATACTGCTTTTTCGTCAAATTTTCCTTTATCCGGTGCAATGATCGGATTCTGAGAATATCGCTCCCATCCTGTGATTCCGTCTTTTGATCTGGCTAATCCAATTGCTGCACGATCCACATGGATAAAACCGATATAAAACATATAGTACCAGCCATCCCATTTCAGCACATGGCAGGCTGCTGTTTTATTTCTCTCCCAATCAATGTTAACATCACTGGAAAAAATAGGATTTCCTTCGTATTTTTTCCAATTCATGCCGTCCTTACTCCATGCATATCCAATAGCATCTGGTTCATGGTTACCTCCTCCGGAATACCACATCTTATATATTTTTTCTGTTTCATCATATATAACATGAGGGCACATGATAGCTTTTAATTCCCAATCCTGGTCAGGTACAAGTACCGGAGCATCAAATCTTTCCCAGTTAATACCATCTACGCTCTGGGCATAACCAATGTAGGATTTACCTTCATTTGTATAAGGTGCCATCTGTCCGGAATACCACATTTTATATATTCCATTTACTTTTATCACAGATGGACGGTTTAATTCATCTTTATCCCACCATGAATCCTCTCTTGGTTTTAACACCTCGATGGGCTCTTTCCAATGCACACCATCCGGACTTTCTGAATAAGCAATGCATTCTTTTGGACGCCAGGAAAACCACATTTTATACATATTTTCATCTCTCATAACGGATAGATCAAAACATGTACCAAATTTTCCTCCTAAAACCGGGTTTGTTTCTTCTTTTTCCCATCCATCTTTTGTGCCCCAGGGATATTTACTCAGATTTTCCGGGGTATCCCAAAAAAAGCGATCTTCATATCTCTGCACAAAAAAGCCTTGTTCTTCTAATTCTTTACTATATTTGATCATTCCTTATCCTTTCACGCTTCCAGCTGTCATTCCTTTTATAACCTGCTTCTGAAATACCACAAAGAGCACGATTACCGGAAGGACCAAAATTATAATTGCTGCTGAGATCAATCCATAATCTGCCACATATTGGGCTTTCATGTTATAGCATACCTGATTCAATGTTATTAAAGACTGTTTTGATATGATCAACAGACTTAAAAATAAATCATTCCAGCTGTTAATTAAAACAAAAGTTGCAACAGTTGCCAAACCACTTTTTGATATCGGCAAAATTATTTTCCAGAAAATCTGCACGCGATTACATCCATCTATCTTTGCAGCTTCCTCCAGTTCTTTTGGAATCGACTCCATAAAGGGAGTTAAGATAAAAATGCTAAATGCAAGATTCGTTACAATAAAAGCCAATATAATTCCAATCCTTGTGTTCAATATTCCTATTTTACGAAATATAAGAATAAATGGGATTATAATCGCATTTATAGGTATCATAATTCCCAAAGAATAATAGTGATAAATCTTTCTTCCCTTTTCAATTCGTGCAATGACATAAGATGTCATTGCGCTTGCAATCGTAACTCCTGCCACACTGCAAACTGCATAAATGACAGTATTTAACATATGCAGCGGTACATCAGCAGCTTCCCATGCCGTAGAGTAATTATCCCACTTGGGTTTCAACGGAAATGAAAAAGGTCTAGAAAATATTTCATTATTCTCTTTTAAGGAAGACAGGAAAACCCAAAAAAGTGGATACAGCATTATAAGCGCAACACTACACAGAACAATGTATTTAATCAATACAGATATTTTTACTTTACTGCGCATATTCCTTCTCCTTTAATCATTTCTGTTAATATAGGCAAATATTTTGTTCACCACTGCCGTAGCCAGAACAGCCATTATAAGCATACAAACCGCAATAGCAGTTCCACGTCCGATGCTGGAATCCACAAATGCTTCTTTGTACATATAAATAGCCAGAAATGTACTGGATGCACCAGGTCCACCTTGCGTCATCATGTATGGAATATCAAACGTTTTAATTGCTCCGGATAAATTTATAATAATGCAAACCTGAATCATACTCTTCACATTTGGTATTACAATCTTTGAAAAAATATCTACCGTATTTGCACCATCTATCCTTGCACTTTCTATTATCTCACTTGGAATAGACTGCATTCCCGCCAAGAGAATAACAAAATGATATCCCAGATATTGCCATATACCAGGTAAAATTACAGAAAATAATACAATATCAGGATCAGATAACCAATTCTTTATATACTTCTCCATACCAACAGCTTTCAGGAACGTATTGATTGGTCCAAATGTAGGATTAAAGAACAATGAAAACATTAAGCCTATTACAGTTGCTGAAATAACTACCGGTACGAAATACGATGTCTGAAAGAATCTGAAACCCTTTTTCACACGATAAACCATGTAAGCCAGAATCAAAGCCAGCGGAAGCTGGATAAAAACTCCAGCTCCCATACTGATCAATGTATTGGCGATTATTTTTTTAAAGTATCGGTCACGTACAAAAATATCCAAAAAATTATCTAATCCGACAAATACACTGTCTCCAACACCATTCCATTTTAATAATGCAATAAAGAAAGAAGCTACAAGAGGAAGAATCAAAAAAACAGTGTAGAGACAAAATGACGGAAAATGAAATAATATAGCGAATATTTTATCATGGATTTTTCCTTTTCTCATAAGCAACTCCGTTTAATTCTTTGCTGACTCCAGTGATTCATCAATATGTTCAATCACCTCATCAGGAGTTGAAATACCAGCAAATAATTCATCAAATCCATCTGCAAAATCAGTCCAGCATTCTGTCTTCGGACAAGTCTGTGGGAAGTTCGGACAAGATTCTTTTCCCTTTCCATAAGCAATAATATCTGCCAGAAGCGGAACAGTAACCTTCGCATCGTCAATTTCTACATCATTTCTGGCCGGAATGTCTCCTGCATTATACAATCCAATTTCCTGCATCTCAGTTGAATATAAATAGTCTACAATATCAATAATTGCCTGTTTTTTGGTATCATCTTCCCATGCTTTTTTAGAAATCATATATCCCATATCACCGCCTGCACGTGTGAAGTTTGAGGTATCTCTTGTACCGCCAGGCATAACAGGGGCATCAATAATAACTGAATTTTCTGCTGTCTCTTCTGTAATATTAGGAATCTGCCATGTCCATGCATAGATCATTGCAGCTTTTCCTTCATTATACAGTGCAAACTGCTGATTCCAATCTCCAATAGAAATGGTATCTGCCGGGAACAAGTTGTTTTCTCTCATTGTGTCGACAATTTCCAGGGTATTATGAATGTTAGGGGTGTCAATGGTATAATTTTGTGTAAGATTTTCAAAGTCTTTCTCACAGTCTGGCATCTGCCCTAAAATTTCAGCTACGAATTCATGTGCTGGATTTCCACCCTTTGATCCCATTGCAAATGGAGTAATTCCATTCTCATTGAACACTTTTCCAACTTCAAGCATATCATCTAAAGTTTTTGGATATTCCAAACCATATTCTTCAAACAGTGCTTTATTGCACAGCCATACTCCGTACTGAAGAGATGTTGTGATAGTGGTCAACGTCCCCTTTGATGATGTTCTGCTAAATGATTCCTCCGGGAATAAATCTCTGCTAACCAATTCTGACGCATCCAGATATTCATCAAATGGAATAATAACATCTGCATCCAACAGCATAGTAGAGTTTCCGCCGCTTCCCCAATAAATAAAAATATCTGGTACTGTATCTCCTGCGATATCTGTTTTAATCTTAGCTTTCAGCTCATCTCCAACAATATTTTCGTGTTCCAGGGTAAATTCATCTGCATGATCGTCTGCAAAGCTTTCAATTGCATCATATGATGGTTTCTGTGCAGGATTTGAAGGTGTTAACCAAGTTATTAAACGAATTGTCGGCGCATCATCTGCCATAACAGGAATCGCTGTTCCGGTTACCATTGTTGCTGCTACAGTTACCATTGCCATAATTTTCTTTGTATACTTTTTCATAATTTATTTTTCCTTTCTATCAGAATGCTGTATAGCCTCCATCTACTACAAAATCAGAACCTGTTACGAAACTGCTTTCTTCACTGGCCAGGTATACGATAATCCCGGCAATTTCACTTGCAGCTCCAAAACGTTTTAATGGTGTCCACTGTTCAAAATTGGACTGTCCGACTTCTTCTGGTTTTAACGGTTCATCACTCCATGTACGAATGTAACCAGGACTGACTGTATTTACCCGAATACCATGTTTTGCCCATTCAATTGCCAGGCTCTTTCCCAGTAAGATAACGCCTGCTTTTGAAGAGTTATATGCACATTGGCATTGTGGAATATTTACTATATGTCCTGACATAGATGCAGTAAGGATAATACTTCCGCTTTTTTGTTTTATCATTGCTTTTCCTGCTGCACGTGAAGAGATAAATGCACCGGTCAGATTTACTTTTATAACTCTTTCAAATTCTTCCAAAGGCATATCTTCTGCCGGAATATCCTGAAATGTGCCGGCATTACAGTAAGCAATATCCAGTTTTCCCCATTTATCCACTATTGTATTAATAGTCTCTTCAATTTCATTCTCTTTCGTGATGTCAGCTGGCAGGATCAGTGCTTTTCTACCAAGCTTTCTAATATACTCAGCAGTCTCTTCCAGCCCCTTTTCATTAATATCTGAAATTGCCACATCAGCTCCTGCCTCAGCTAATGCCCACGCACTGGCTCTTCCAATTCCATGCGCAGCGCCTGTTACCCACGCTTTTTTTCCAATTACTCTTTCACTTAGCATTTTATCACTCCTCAAATTGTGTTTTAATATATTCAATTCCCTGTTCTGCAATCCGTAATCGATTTTCCATTGAAAGATCCTTATCCAGATCTCTCCACATTCTCATATTATGTCCCTGTTCCCCACCAAACTTATAGAAGGGTTCCAGTACAACGGCACCATCATAACCTGTTTTTTTCAGAGCCTTTCCTATTGCTTTCCAATTTATATGTACACAGGTATTTGGGACTTTACGATTGGGTTCACTGACATGAAAATATCCAATGTGATCAGCAGCTTTCTCTATTGACTGTTCTATATCGTCTTCTTCAATATTCATATGGAAACAATCAAGCAGAAGCTTACAATTTGGACTGTCAATCTCCTTACAAAATTCCAAGCCTTCGTCAACTGTATTGATCAGATAATGTTCAAAACGATTAACAATTTCCAGATTTACAGTTACACCAAAATCTTCAGCCGTCTTCATTACAGCTTTCATACACGCTATACTTCTTTCCCTGTGCAGCGCTTTCAGCTCTGGCTCAATAATTTGTACACTATAGTCTGCGGGCCAGGAGCCATATACGATTCCGCCTACTGATTTTCCCCCAAGTAAGGAAATTCCCTCAATCCCACGTTTTAGGAATTCTACTGCACCATTTCTGCTTTCTTCTTGATCTGATGTAATGCAATACTCTTTTGGATAGCCAAATGTAAAAGTAGGTTCTATATCCAAATCTCTTATTACATCTTTCAACAAATCAATTTCTTTCTGATTCTTCTGAAACATCGCATCAGTTGGAAAAAATTCAAAAACTTCTGCTCCAACACTTTTGGCTTGCTGTAAACATTTTATCACTCCCTGGCTTTCGTAAAAGCTGCCCCAATGATTAAAATGTATTCCAAATTTCATCCATCATTCCTCCCTTCTAATATTTTGCACAAATATGTTTTTGTTATGTTTAGATTTTATTATATAATGCACAATCATTCAATTTCACATTCTTCACTTATATGTCATTTTCTACACTTCTATTTGTTTCTCGTGCTATTTTATTCAAAATATATCTGAGCATCAAAAAGGGGCTGTCCATTTCCTGACAGCCCCTTAACACATTTTAGTGTCTCCACGCTCTTATATATTTTGTCAACACTGCAATTAAAATCATTCAGCAATCTAAGTATTTTATAGCCTTTTCTGAATAGGAAGATTTTTACATTACCTGGAATTTGGAATTCGCCCCATTCATTGGTAAACTCTTAATATCTCTTAACCACACAGTAATATGTTACAACTTTGATCGTGTAAAATGCGGCATAATAAGAACGGTTGATTGAATCCCTATACAAGCCCTCTTTTAAACAATGGTCAGCTACTTTCAGACTATCATTAGCTTCTGTAATTCGATAATTACTTAAATCTTTTTGTCTCTTATCCAATTACAATTCCCTCTTTCTCTACATTATCATAAAACGGCAATGCTACCAGCCAGTGTCTGTAATGTGCCTCATTTTCCAGAACTGGATTTATTACAATCCCCGACTCCAGTTCCAGGTCAAACGCCAGATTAAAAATACTGTTTTCGACCTGCTCTATTTCTTCTTTTGAAAGAGATGTTAATATCATAACATCAATATCCAAATTTTCCTTATAATCTCCACGGGCATAAGAACCATAAACAATAGGCTTGGATAGATTATTTTTTTATGTTCTTTTAGTCCCCTGTGCAAAGACCATTAATACTTCCTGCCTAGTACGGAATCGCATTAATTATTAAGTAATATCCCTATGGAAGTTTTTCAAAATATATGGCATAATCAAAAGAAAAATCAAGGAGATCATTCATATGCCATTTGTTGCTGCACCTGTTAAAATACCAGAAGACATCCACCACATTCTTTCCAAATTTTCAAAAAGCAGGACCTTACCAGCCCGTCAGGTACAACGTGCCAAAATAATCCTGCTGGCGGCTGATGGTATGAACAATATGCAGATATCGACTCGGGTAGGTCTCGGACAGGATTCTGTCAGCAAGTGGCGGGGGCGTTTCCTTAAAGCTCTTCCCCTTTTGCAGGAGATTGCTGAAAAGGACCGTTCCCATCTGGAAGATGCTGTTTCTTCTTTTCTTAATGACCGCCCACGTCCGGGACAGCCAGCTCATTATACAGACGAGCAGATCATCAAGATCCTTGAGATTGCCTGCCGTGAGCCACAGGAATTTGGATATGAGGTCAGTCACTGGAGTCTCAATCTGCTTGTGAACGCCGTAGTAAAGGAAGGGATTGTGGAGTCCATATCTGCAAAAACAGTAAGCCGTTTTTTAAAATATGGGGGAAATCCACCCGCATCTCATCCGTTACTGGCTTCATTCCTCCGAGAAAACAGATTCTCCGGAAACTTTTGCGGAGAAAGTGAATGAGATCTGCACTGTTTACCACGAAGCAGAGACAGTCCATGAAAATGGCGGACATACAATCTCCGTGGATGAAATCAGGTATTCAGGCATTGGAACACAAATATCCGGATAAACCTGTAACTCCCGGGAAAGCAGCCCATATGGAATTTGAATATATCCGTCATGGAACGGTCAGCCTCATCGGTTTTTTTGATGTTGCTACAAGACGTATGGAAAAACCATATTTAAACAGTACACGTACAGAGAAAGATTTCGTTGAAGCCATACGTGCATTGATAGAAACAGATCCTGAGGCACCATGGACATTTGTCTGTGATGGTTTAAATATACACAAATCCGAAAGTCTGGTACGTTTTGTTGCCGGGCAGTGTGGATCATCCGAAGATCTGGGCAGTAAGGGAAGATCCGGGATATTAAAAAACCAGGAAAGCCGCGCAGAATTTCTGCATCATAAAGACCATAGGATACGGATCGTATATACACCAAAACATTGCTCATGGATGAATCAGATTGAAATCTGGTTTGGCATTATAAACCGACGTCTTCTTAAAAGAAAAAGCTATCGATCTATAGAGGAACTAAAAGCGAGTATCCTGCGCTTTGTAGAGCAATATAACGTTATGGCAAAGCCTTTTAAGTGGACTTATAAAGGTGTACCTTTGACAGTTTGATATTACTTAATTATTAATGCAGCCATGTACTAGTTACTGCTTTACTTATTCTCTGGTATTTTTATAGATTTCTTGAGCGTTTTAAACTTCCCATCAAACACCACTTTCCGTGCTCTCTTCAGTTGTTCCATAGTTATCGATCGCATATCGACAGCACTGTAAAACTAATTGATTAAACGAAATATTTTCATGTGATGCTATTTCTGATAAAGAATTATATATTTCTTCCGTAAAACGTATCGTTCTTGGTATATTAGATTTCGACAAGCCTTTATTTACGATAAACATTTTCTAATCCTCCTTCTATGCTATTTTAACCATATTATGATATTTTTAATATAACCAAATATATAATCATTTTATATAACCACGCATAAAAATTGGATTTTCCATTATAGATAAATCGTAAATTCCATGTCTGAAAATCAGCAAAAATAGTATGTATTAAACGCTTTTACAAAACTTGTTTTTCTTTTTTGACTTAATATGACCTTTTCTCCATCTCTCAGCAATACTGCCCTTTCCGATATACTCTTTATAAAATTCAAATTTACAATATATCCAGAATGTGATTGCACAAAACCGCTATTTTCTAATAATTTTAAATGATTTCTCATAGTAATGTAACTTTCATAAACACCATGTACCGTATGTATCAATGTATGGCGTCCAAAAGTTTCAATATATTTAATTTCTGAATAATATATTTTATCAATTCTTGCATTGGTCTTATTTATAAAAAACTTTTGATCTTCTTTTTGTTTTTCCTCAATAACCGTATTCAATACCTGCGATAACTGAAAATCTTTTACTGGCTTCTGCAGAAATTTTGAAATCTGTATATCGTAACCTTTTATAGCAAGTTGAATAACATCTGAAACTAAAATAATTTTTACTTTTGAATCAATTTTTCTAATATCAACTGCTGTTTCATATTCGTTTTTTTTCATATTATCAAAGCCAAGAAGAACAATATCAAAATCCTTATAGTTACTAAAGTATGCTAACAGTTCATATGAATTTTCATATTTAAAAATAATGTATGGCATATCATTATTTTTTGATATTTTTCGTAATATTACTTCTACCTGCAAATTACGCTCAAACGGAATGCCAGTTCCGCTACTGCGGAACGGCTATTCCA
>NZ_JAJDMJ010000048.1:0-29537 GCF_020593585.1 Blautia sp. DFI.6.71 | reverse complement strand
CTGACGATACAAAAATTTATTATTTTTTATTGTCCTCTTGACGGGGAGCATACCACATTTCATAAAATGTGTGATGGTTCTTATTTTTTATCTTATAGCAATTCCATAAAATAATGCAATCAAGACAGTTCAGCAGAGTGCGAGTTTCCTTCTATAGCCCTCCTCGTAAATTATGTATATAAGAGGATTACTATACAGAATTTCGTCGCAAACTGCCATAAATACTACTATGAATAAAGGTTATATATCATAAACACTGCGCACTTTCAGTCCATCCGGCTTTCCATCGAGTATCTTCACTCTGTATTCTCCTGCATTCATGTCAAAATAATTATCTTCAAGAATCAGGTCATCATTCTCATTCCGGATTTCCACACTCTTTGCATATGCTTCTGCCTTAACAACTATCTCATCTCCGTCTACGCGCACAGCCAGTCCGGGATTCAGATAGTGGAAGTATTTCGGATAGGAAAAAATCACAGTTCCCTGAGAAATAATCTGATCATTTTCCCATGCCTCATAACTTACATATTCATTAAAACAGTCAATCTGGGGAAGTTCGACCTTATCCATCCATACAGCAGACAATGCCGGTACTTCCAGCCACTGTTCTTCCTCCCTCAGAATTGTGGCATCTGTCTTTCGCACTGCCCATTTCACCAGAACCCTGTGAGCATCCAGCGTTTCATTGGTCACATTCAGACGGATGGATTTTTCAAATTCAAAATGCTGACGGTTCATATCCGCTTCCACTGTCATCCAGCTCTGTTCTTCACAGGAAAGCATTACAGGCGCAAAGAATCTCTTCGCATAATAATGAAGCGCTTTCCAGCGTCCGTAATAATCAATGGATGACCAGGAAATAACCGGCCAACAGTCATTTAACTGCCAGTAGATTGCACCCATACAACGTCCCCGGTTTCTGCGGTAATGCTCGACTCCATATCGGATTCCATCTGCCTGGAGAAGCTGAGATGCATAAACAAAATCGCTGAAGTTCTCAGGATAACGGTATGCTGCCTGCATGTATTTGGCAATTTTTCCATTTCCTCCGTAATTTCTCTGATGTTTCTCCATCACATAAGAAAATGGATTCAATTCTTTCGGATCATCTGTTACTGTTTCAAGCGTTTTTACAGACGGGAATGACTGAAAACCAAACTCAGATGCATATCTGAAGAAATATTTACGATATTCTGAAAATGGCTTATTGCCATGCCATACTTCCCAGTAATGCACATCTCCACGGTTCGGATCATTGGGTTCATCAAAGGAACCGCCTGATGACGGGCTTGCAGGCCAGTAGAAGGTATCCGGGTCGTATTCGCTGAGAACTTCCGGAATAATGCGCTCATACATAAACAGATAATCTCTCATTTCTGTCGGCTTTGTCACCCAGGTGCCCTGCTTTACAAACATTTCCATCTCATTGTTTCCGCACCACAGGGCAAGGGATGCATGATGACGGAGGCGTTTGATATTATCAATAAATTCCTGACGGATATTTGCCTCAAACTCCGGTGTCAATTCATAGACAGAGCATGCAAACATAAAGTCCTGCCATACCATCAGCCCCAGTTCATCACAGAGATCAAAGAACCAGTCCTCAGGATAATAGCCGCCACCCCAGACACGTACTGTATTAAAGTTCGCTCTCTTGCACTGAAGAAGTAATTCTCTGGTACGTTCTCTGGATGTTCTCTGCAGAAGATTGTCCTCAGGGATATAGTCAGCGCCCATGGCAAAGACCTGATAACCGTTTACTTCATGAGCAAAGCTCTCGCCCCACTGGTCTTTCTCTCTATGCATGGTCAGCGCACGGAGACCGATTTTTCTGCACCAGGTGTCTACAATCTTATCTCCGGCTTTCAGGTCTACCTGCACCTGATATAACGGCTGTTCTCCCAGTCCATTTGGCCACCAGAGCTGCGGATTTTCAATCTCCATTTCATCCGGACAGTCATCCCATATGGTTTTTGTTCCATCCGGTGCAGTTACAGTCACCTGATATTCCAGTGCCTGTGCACCTTCATACCCATCTGCTTCGCTCTCTTCCTCATCAACAGTCTCCACATCTACTTCCGGAACCAGCAGGACTTTGCCATCCTTATGTACCTGACGGATATACACGCTGTCCAGTCTGGCAGTTTCAATTCCCAGAAGTGTTACAGGACGGAAGATACCTCCATCCGGCAGACATGCACCCCAGTCCCAGCCGCACATATAGTGAGCTTTGCGCAGATGCATAAATCCCTCAATTGTGTCTTCATTTCCCCTGTTTTTATATTTCTTAAATGCCTCTGCCATGAACTTCAACGGAGAGCGAATGATAACGCGTAAGGTATTTTTGCCGTTTTCAAGCAGCTCTCCTACCGGGAATTCCCAGATTCTGTGCATGTTATCAACTTTTCCAAGACAACATCCATTCAGATAGATGTCCGCAATCGTATCAATCCCGTCAAATCTCAGGATCACTTCCTGACAATCTTTAAACTGCGCTTCTTCATAATTAAATACCGTTCTGTATTCATAATCCTCCTCCATCAGTGCTTTCGCCTGATATTCATTATCCCCAAAGAACGGATCCGGCATCTTTCCGGTCTTAAGAAGTGCCGCATAAATATCCCCCGGAATCTGTGCCGGAATCCAGTCCAGTTGTCTGATATTGCACAACTGCCAGTTTTCATGAAGCTGTAATTTTATCATTTGTCTTATCCCTCTTTGATTATTTTTTACATATGTTTGCATTCAACTATATATATAATATCATACTGCCCTTTTCTAAATCAACTCTGCAAAAGAAATCATTACTGTTCACTCCGTTCACAGTAACAGGAAATCTTTTGCTTGACATTCCCGGAAATTCTATGCACAATAAAGGGAACAAAAACTATGATGTATGGAGTATATAGAAATGAAAGAAAAGTTATATACCATTCCACTTAATGATGCGGTAAATGCCAGTGACGAGTGTCCTTTCTGTTTTATTGAGCGGGAACTGGAGCAGAACTCGCTGGATTTTGTACTGGGTAACAGTTCTTCTTATATGGAAAGTGACATCCGGGATCAGACGGATAAGGCGGGATTTTGCAGGGTACATATGAAGAAAATGTTTGATTATGGGAATACTCTTGGGAATGCATTGATTCTTCAGACTCATTATCATAAACTTCGGGAAGAGATGAGAAAGCAGTTTGATTCTTTTTCACCCGGAAAATCCTCGGTCCTCGCGCGTTTCCGCCGTTCAGATTCCAGCGCAGATAAGAATCCGATTGCTGCATGGACTGCTTTTAAGGATTGCAGCTGTTTTATCTGTCAGAATATTGAGGATACATTTAAACGGTATGTGGAAACTTTTTTCTGGCTGTACCGGCAGGATAATGAATTTAAAAATAAAATTCTGCGCAGTAAAGGCTTCTGTCTGCATCACTTCGGGATTCTGTGCAACGGTGCAGATAAATATCTGAATGATAAAGAAAAGGCTGAGTTTTATCCTGCCATGTTCAGACTGATGGATGAAAACTTCCAGCGTATGGAAGAAGATCTGGTATGGCTGTCAGATAAGTTTGATTACAGAAATAAGGATGCTGACTGGAAAAACTCCAAAGATGCGCTCCAGCGTGGAATGCAGAAACTTCGCAGCGGATACCCGGCAGATCCGGTGCATAAGGCAAAATAAAAAATTCTCTCTTAACATTTATGAACCAATATACTTCATGATCATTTGTTAAGAGAGAATTTTTTATTACATTACAACTCCATCAATTTCTATATCAGCATCCACATCCTGAGTATAGTCGATATCTTCATATCGGAATCCAAACATATGATAGAAATCTTCCCAGTAACCATCAATATCGCAATATTCCTTTACAGTGTCTGTAGTAACAGCTTTCCAGCATTTTTTTACTTCTTCCTGAATCTCCGGCGTCAGTTCGTAATCATCCATACGAATAAAACCATTCTCATCTGTCTGGAAGCCTGTTGGTGTGTAGAGTTTCTGTGTAAATAGTCTGGCAATCTGCTGAATGCAGTTTTCATGATTTCCGGCTTTCTTCATTACTTTATAGAGGATTGCAAAATACAGCGGCACAACCGGAATTGCTGCACTTGCCTGAGTTACAAGGCCTTTATTTACTGATATTACCGCACAGACATCCGGGTGTGCCTGGTTGATCTCAGACATTGTTTTCTGTAAATGCTGTTTGGCAGTTCCGATGGTTCCGTGATAGTAAATTGGATAAGTAAGTTCCGGTCCGATATAGGAATATGCTACGGTTACTGCATTCTCAGTCAGTACATCTGCTGCTTTCAGCGCATCAATCCAGTCTGCCCAGTCTTCGCCGCCCATAACCTTTACAGTACTTAAAACTTCTTCCTCTGTAGCAGGTTCTACTGTTTTCTCTGTGATCTCATTATTTCTCAGATCCAGACTCTTCTCTGTAAATGGCTCATCTGTAGTTTTCAGACAGGAAGACCAGGTCTTTCCTTCTGCATCTGTACGTCTCGGTGCTGCCAGGCTGTAGACTACCAGGTCCACTTTTCCAAGATCCTGTTTGATCAGTTCAATCGCCTTCTCCTTGATTTCCTTTGAAAAAGCATCTCCGTTAATGGTCTTTGCATAAACACCTTTCCCGGAAGCCAGTCTGTGAAACTCTGCTGTATTATACCATCCGGGTGTAGCTGTCCTTCTGCCATTTGCCTGACGTTCAAACATGATTCCAAGAGTATCAGCACCACAGTTTTCCAGTGCACAGATACGGGATGCGAGGCCGTAGCCTGTAGAACATCCGATGATCAGTGCTTTTTTTGTTCCGTTTACCATTCCCTGTTTACAGGCGTAATCTGCCTGGTTGCGCACACTCTCTGCACATCCCTGCGGATGTGCGGTTGTACAGATATATTCTCTTACTTTTGGCTCGATGATCATAACTTTTCTCCCTGAATTTATTTCTTTGCCTGATATTTTTTAGTCAAGCGGATAAAATCATCCGCTTCGTTACTTGTTCATAATCGAATAACTGCTCCGCAGTATATACGCTTGAATTGTATGTATTGCAAATATTTTGAATCTCAAAATATTATAACAAAGAAAAAGCAGAACGTAAAGTAAAAATCTCAGATTCTTCCCTATGTTCTACTTTTTTTACATTCTGGCTCTGATTTCATCTATAAACTTTGTGAAATATGCTCCGCCAGAACATTACATTACTTTTACCCACTATTTCGCAGTAGTACTTCCAAATCCACCATTGCGGATTTCTGTAGCATCATCATCTACCGTGATTCCGTACTCTACAAAGATTCCCTGCATGAATCCTGTATCTGCCGGAATTGTCAGAGTTTTGTTTTCATTGGAATCATTTGTGATCTTTGAGAAAATATGCCCTTCGTTATCTGAATAGAAATAATCACTGTCAATGATACCAACTGTGTTGTTAAGCTGAAGACGGTATTTAAATCCCAGTCCGCTTCTCGGATAACATTTCAGCACCCATTCCGGCTGCATTTCCACCCGGATTCCTGTCGGGATCTTTACTGTTTCGCCTGGCTTCAGAGTAAATTCTGCCGGTGCGAAAAAGTCATAGCCGGCACTTCCTGCTGTCGCTCTCTTCGGCAAACGGATAGCCTCGTATACTTTCTCTGCTTCTTCCTGAGACTGTGCGAAGGTATCGATCCAGTCTGCTGTGAAGCGTTCTTTGCTTACTTTATGAAATTTCGCGATTCGTTTCATCTGTTTTTCCTCCTGTCTGGTCATGCAAAGCTGACACTCCTGCTTCGCAGTACACTCATAGCTGAATATTTGACTGATTCAGTAAAAAAGCAGTTCAGGTACACCTGACGCATACTTGAACTGCCTGTATATTTCTTATTTATGCAATACGACTTTTCCTTCATGAAGAGTTTTGGGAACATCGATCACTCTCTGATTGCTAGAACCTTTCCATTTCAGGGAAAGTTCTTTCTTGTCCACCTCAAATTCACCGTCTACGCAGACATCCAGATAACGCACAATCTCTTCTTTGCAGATCTCCTCCCAGAGGAAACCTGTATAAAGCCAGATTGTTTTACCAGGATATCTCTTTCTGATCTCCTTCGCAAAGGCTGTTACCTCAGTGATATTTGCCGGGTGCAGTGGATCTCCACCTGAAAAGGTAATTCCGCTCACATAATCCTTATCCAGTTCCGCAAAAATCTCCTTGCGTTCTGCCTCACCGAAAGGCAGTCCGCCGTTTGGATCCCAGGTGACAGGATTCTGGCACTCCGGACAGCAGTGATTGCATCCTGCCACCCAGAGCACTACACGAAGTCCGTCGCCATTAAGCATATCGTCCTTGGTAATATTGTGATATCTCATAATTTTTTACGCTTCTTCCGGTACATCCTTCATGCTGAAGCTGATTCTTCCCATCTTGTCTTTGCCAAGGCAGATAACCTTAACTTTATCACCAAGTGTGAGAACATCCTCAACACGATTGATTCTTTCTTTACAGATCTTGGAAATGTGTACCATTCCCTCTTTACCCGGTGCAAATTCAACGAATGCACCAAACTCTTTGATGCTGACAACTTTACCTGTAAAGATCTGTCCTGCTTCAAAATCAGTTGCAATGATCTTAACCATGTTAGCTGCCTCATCCATGCTCTTCTGATCAACTCCACAGATAGATACCGCACCTTCGTCTGTGATATCGATCTTAACACCTGTACGCTCGATGATCGTATTGATAGTCTTTCCTCTCTGACCTACAACATCACCGATCTTCTGAGGATCGATCTGGATCTGGATGATCTTCGGAGCATATTCACCTACAGCTGTACGGGGAGCTGCGATGCATTTCTCCATAACTTCTGTCAGGATATATTCTCTTGCTTCTTTTGTACGTCTGATTGCTTCTTCTACGATCGGTCTTGTCAGTCCATGGATCTTGATATCCATCTGGATTGCTGTGATACCGTCATGAGTTCCGGCTACCTTGAAGTCCATATCTCCGAAGAAGTCTTCAAGTCCCTGGATATCTGTCAGAACGATGTAATCATCATCTGTATCGCCTGTTACCAGACCACAGGAAATACCTGCTACCGGTTTTTTGATCGGTACACCGGCTGCCATCAGAGACATTGTGGATGCACAGATACTTGCCTGAGAAGTAGAACCATTGGATTCAAATGTCTCAGATACAGTACGGATCGCATATGGGAATTCCTCTTCGCTTGGAAGTACAGGAACTAATGCTCTTTCGGCAAGTGCACCATGTCCGATCTCACGACGTCCCGGTCCTCTGGATGGTTTTGTCTCACCTACAGAATAGGACGGGAAATTGTAGTGATGCATATATCTCTTTGAAGTTTCAAATTCGTCAAGTCCGTCAAGCTTCTGTGCTTCTGCAAGAGGAGCCAGAGTTGTGATGGTACAGATCTGTGTCTGTCCACGTGTGAACATAGCAGAACCATGTACTCTCGGGATAATATCTGTCTCTGCTGCCAGAGGACGGATCTGAGTAATGGCACGACCATCCGGACGTTTATGGTCTTTTAAGATCATCTTGCGGACAGTCTTCTTCTGGTACTGATATACAGCCTCGCCCAGAACTGCAAGCCACTCTTCCTTGTCGGCAAAAGCTTCTTTCAGTTTCTCTGTTACCTGACGGATATTTTCTTCTCTTGTCTGTTTATCGTCAGAGAATACGGCAACTTCCATTTCTGCCGGAGGTACGACCTCTTTGATCGCTGCGAAGAGTTCTTCCGGAACTGCACATGATTCGTAGCTGTGTTTCGGTTTTCCGCATTCTTCTACGATCTTATCGATAAATTTGATGATCTCCTGGTTTACTTCATGAGCTTTATAGATAGCTTCGATCATCTTGTCTTCCGGAACTTCTTTTGCGCCGGCTTCGATCATGATTACTTTCTCTCTTGTGGAAGCTACTGTAAGCTGAAGGTCAGATACATCTTTCTGTGCCATGGTAGGGTTGATAATATATTCACCATTGATCAGACCAACCTGTGTGGTAGCACACGGACCATCAAACGGAATATCGGAAATGCAGGTTGCAATAGAGGAACCAAGCATAGCCGGAATCTCCGGATTACACTCAGGATCAACAGACATAACCATGTTTACCAGTGTTACGTCGTTTCTGTAGTCTTTCGGGAACAGAGGACGCATCGGTCTGTCGATCACGCGGGAAGTAAGGATTGCATGCTCGCTTGCTTTTCCCTCTCTCTTGTTAAATCCTCCCGGAATTTTACCTACTGCATACATTTTCTCTTCGTATTCAACGCTTAACGGGAAGAAATCAATTCCTTCTCTTGGCTCTTTGGATGCTGTTGCTGTAGATAAAACTGTAGTATCACCATAGTGCATTAATGCTGCACCGTTTGCCTGTTTTGCAACGCGGTTGATATCTACTGTTAAGGTTCTTCCGGCTAATTCCATGGAATAACTTTTGTACATACGTTCATTCTCCTTTTTTTCATATTCTGGTTATTATTTTTTCAAATCTTTCTGTGAATTTTTGCCTTCCCCCAATCAGGACAGATATACCTGTATCAGACGGCAATTTTCAAATTTACATGTTATTACAATGTCACATTAAAACAGGAGTCCGAAACAACTGAAAAAACTACTTTTTCAGTTACTTTGCAAAATAATCTTTTCAGTAGTCTCGGAAATAACTCCTGCTGCGTTTCATAGTTTCTGAATATGCATTGAATACACATTAAAACAACAATTCCACTTGCATAAAAAGGGAGGCGGATGGAAATCCGCCCCCTTCCGCATACTAAAAGGCTATTATTTTCTTAAGCCTAATTTTTCAATCAGTGCACGGTATCTTTCGATGTCTGTTTTCTTCAGGTAAGCTAACAGTCCACGTCTCTGACCTACCATTTTCAGAAGACCACGTCTGGAGTGATGATCTTTATGGTTGCTCTGTAAATGCTCTGTAAGTTCCTGGATTCTTGCTGTAAGAACTGCAACCTGTACTTCCGGTGATCCTGTATCGCCTTCAGTTCTTGCATATTCTTTCATGATCGCTGCTTTCTTTTCTTTTGAAATCATTTTGATTTCCTCCTGTATTCTATAATTATTATTGATTGACCGCCACACATTAAGAGATGGTCGGAGCGTCCGGTCCCTGAACATGGGCTAAATTCACCTTGGTTAGTATAGCACATTGATTCTGGCGTGTAAACCTCTTTTTTACAAAGTTTCAAAATATTCCTGTCCCTTCACAGCATCCCTCTCCAGCTGTGCCTTCAGTGCCTCCAGCGAAGAAAACTTCTGTTCAGGTCTGAGGAATTTTTTGAAATCCACCTTGCAGTATTCCCCATACAGATCTTCATTGCAGTCAAACAGATATGTTTCCACACCAATAAACTTCTCGCCGCCAACAGTAGGCTTATGACCTACATTGGTAATTCCCTGATAACTTCTGTCTCTGAAATGGGATACTGTGATATAAACCCCGTTTGGAGGCATCAGTTTCTCTACCGGAGGGATCAGGTTGGTGGTCGGAAGCAGATATTTATGTCCCATTCCACGTCCATGTTCAACGATTCCTTCTACTGAGAAATCTGTTCCCATAAGGAAACGGAATTTTTCCATATTTCCTCTGTTCAGTTCTTCCCTGACAAAGGTACTACTAATCTTACGGCGTCCGTCCATTTCTTTTGGCAGGACTTCCGTATGAAATCCATATTTCTTTCCGAACTCTTTGAGCATGGCAGGAGTTCCTTTCCGCTCATAGCCAAAACGGAAATCCTCTCCAACTGCCACATAGGAAACCTGCAGATCTCCTATCAGTATTTCTTTTATAAAATTCTCTGCTTTCATGTGCCGTATTTTCTCTGTGAGCGGACATTCCAACAGTATATCCACTCCCATTTCTTCCAATATACGACATCTCTCTTCCTTTGTGAGGATTGTTCTTGAGGCAGTTCCAAGCGCAAGTACAACCGCCTGTGCACCTTCCTGTTTCTGCTCAATAATTTTCTCAACCAGTTTCTGATGTCCGCGGTGTATGCCGTCAAACTTCCCAAGTGTTACCGCACTGTGTGAAATTCTGGGAAAATCATTCTCAATCCTTAAATATTCCATCATGTCTCCTAAAACATTTTTACAGGGAAATACCTGTTTCTTTTCTCGTCCCACTGGTAAACTCCGGCAAAACTGCCTTCACTGCTGCACATACGGATCCATCCGTTTTTCTCCTGTGCATCGACCAGTGCCTGTACAAGAGGATTTCCATTAGCCAGAAGTCTGTCCCCTTCTTTTGTACAGCATACCCTTGGATACTCTGCAAGAATCTCCTCAATACCGAGGATTTTACTCTCTATGGTTCCTTTCTTCACTGCCTCTTCTGTCTGCGCCAAGGTAATAGCATCATCCAGTGTAAATCTGCCCACCTTTGTCCGCAAAAGACTTTCCATGGCAGCTCCACAGCCCAGCTTTTCCCCTATATCATGGCACAGAGTACGGATATAGGTTCCCTTGCTGCAGGTCACACGAAAACGCACCAGCGGAAAACTGATATCCAGAATTTCTATCTCATAAAAATGTACAGGTCTTGGTTTACGCTCCACAGTCTTGCCCTCTCTGGCAAGTTCATAGAGTTTCTTTCCATTGACCTTCAGTGCTGAATACATTGGCGGCACCTGCATATAGTCTCCCACAAAAGAACTGACCACTGTGCAAAGTTCTTCTTCTGTAACGGAAAGCTCTGTAGTCTGTGAGAGAACAGTTCCGCTCATATCCTGGGTATCCGTAACAACACCCAGACGCATCACTGCCTCATAGGTTTTCTCTTTATCTGTGATCATATCCACCAGACGGGTTGCTTTTCCCAGAGCCACCGGGAGCACTCCTTCTGCATCCGGATCAAGAGTTCCGGTATGTCCGATTTTCTTCATATGAAGGATTCCCCGAAGCTTTGCCACCACATCATGGGAAGTGAATCCTTTTTCCTTACGGATTACAATTACTCCATCCATCAGACTTCCTGCTCCTGAAACTGTTTGCAAATCTGTTCTGTCACATTGTTGATCACATCATACACAGAACCCTGAAGATCACATCCGGCTGCTCTCATATGACCGCCGCCGCCAAAATATACTGCAATCTTGCTTACATCCACATTTCCGTTGGAACGCAGGGAAACTTTGAAAGCCTGAGTTTCCACTTCATAGATAAACATGGCAACTTCCACTCCCGCTGTAAGACGAAGCTGACTGACGATACCGTCCAGATCCTTGCCATCCACACCATAGAACTCCATGTCCCTTTTTTTAAGATATCCGATAATACATTTTCCATCCAGAAGCAGGATACTCTCTGCAAGAACACGCCCCATTACCTGATTCTGCACATAAGTTTTCTGATAGAAAGATTCGTCAATGATCTTACTGAAATTGAATCCTGTCTTCATCAGTTCCCCGGCAATACGCATGGTCTCCGGTGAAGTTGAAGAGTACTGAAATACCCCTGTGTCATGAACCATTCCCGTATAGATCGGCACTGCAATGGTACGGACCACTTTCTCAGGATCAAAAAGCCCATAGAGAACTTCACAGGCAGAGCTTACCTCTCCCCTGATATGATTCACCTGTGCAAATCCGGAGTTACTGATATGATGATCAATACATGCTGTTCTTTTTGCAGTGTCAAAGTATGGACCTGCAATGGCAAGTCTGTCTCTTGCACTTACATCACAGGTAACAAAAAGGTCATACTCTTTGTCACCGTCCAGCTCTGTTTTAATCTCATCCATACAGTCAATATGTCCGAAAACAGGTTTGGGATTATCCAGGTACACATCTGCCTGAATTTCCGGATAATAGGTTTTTACATATAAATATAACGCCATACAGGAACCAACGCAGTCACCATCCGGACGGATATGTCCGCCGATTCCCATTGTTTTCACACCTTCCAGTATTTCCGCAATATTTTCCATGTTCTCATCCTCTTTTAATTCTCATCCTGCTCCTCATCCTGTCTGTGGGAGTTGCTGTCTTTCTTGGTAACATCATCAATAAGCTTTGACATATTTACACCATACTCAATAGATTCGTCCAGGATAAAACGGATCTCCGGTGTATTTCTCAGGTTTAAATTACGCGCCAGCTGGCGTCTGATGTAGCCTTCTGCACTGTTCAGACCTTTGATCGTCGCTTCCTTTGCTTCTTTTTCACCCAGCACACTGATATATGCTCTGCAGGTTTTCAGGTCAGGAGCCACTTCTACAGCCATGACAGAAGTCATCGGATGAATACGCGGGTCCTTGATCTCGTTGCGGATAATGGTGCTGAGTTCCTTCTGGACTTCCCCATTGATCCGGGTATTCTTAATACTGTTTTTTCTCATTTTAAGTTTTACTCCTATATATCCGGCAATTCTGTCAAATACTGTGAGCAATCCGGATCATCGACTATCCTGATCACATTATTTTCTGAATTACCACAATCAAGTCAAGGTGCGCACCACACTGTACCTGACACTATGAATCGCGCACCCTACCTTTATAAACCATTACTATCTCGGTACTTCTACCATGATATAAGCTTCTACTTTATCTTCCTCTTTCACATCGTTAAATCCGTCAAATACAAGGCCACATTCGTATCCTGCCTTAACTTCCTTAACATCGTCTTTGAATCTCTTCAGGGATGCAAGCTCACCTTCAAATATCTGCTCGCCTTCTCTGGAAATACGAACCTTGCAGTTTCTCTGGAAGATACCATCCAGAATATAGCTTCCTGCAATCGTACCAATACCGGATGCCTTAAACAGCTGACGCACTTCCGCATGACCGATAACTTTCTCCTCAAATATAGGATCAAGCATACCCTTCATGGCAGCTTCTACATCTTCGATTGCCTGATAAATAACTCTATACAGACGAAGATCTACACCTTCCTGCTCAGCAAGCTGTTTTGCGGTTGCATCCGGACGGACATTAAAGCCGATAATGATTGCATTTGATGTAGCCGCAAGACTTACGTCAGACTCATTGATCGCACCAACACCGCCATGGATCACCTTTACAACCACTTCTTCGTTGGAAAGTTTGGTCAGACTCTGTTTTACAGCTTCCACAGATCCCTGTACATCTGCTTTGACAATGAGCGGAAGTTCCTTCAGATCGCTTGCCTGAATCTGATCAAAGAGATTATCCAGAGATAATTTGCCCTTAGTCTCCTCAAGAAGACGGTTCTTGTTCTCAGATACAAATGCACCTGCAAAGTTCTTGGCTTCCTTATCACTGTCAAATGCAAGAAGAATTTCACCTGCATTCGGCACATCACCAAGTCCCAGGATTTCTACAGGAGTAGAAGGACCTGCTTCTTTAATCCTGCGTCCCTTATCATCCATCATGGCACGAACCTTACCATTGCATGCTCCTGCTGCAATAAAGTCTCCCACATGAAGAGTACCTTTCTGGACAAGGATCGTGGCAACCGGACCTTTACCTTTATCAAGCTGAGCCTCGATTACAAGACCTCTTGCGGAACGGTTCGGGTTTGCCTTTAATTCACATACCTCGGCTGTAAGAAGGATCATCTCAAGAAGAGTATCGATTCCCTCTCCTGTATGTGCGGATACAGGAACAAAAATTGTACTTCCGCCCCAGTCTTCCGGGATCAGTTCATATTCAGAAAGTTCCTGTTTTACACGCTCAATATTAGCACTTGGCTTATCAATCTTGTTGATTGCAACTATGATCTCAACGCCTGCCGCCTTCGCATGGCTGATAGCCTCTACTGTCTGAGGCATCACACCATCATCAGCCGCTACAACCAGAACTGCGATATCTGTGGAGTTGGCACCACGCATACGCATAGCTGTGAAAGCTTCATGTCCAGGTGTATCCAGGAATGTGATCTTCTGTCCGCCAACTTCTACTACAGAAGCACCGATGTGCTGTGTGATACCGCCGGCTTCTCCACGTGTTACATTTGTCTTACGGATTGCATCCAGAAGAGATGTTTTACCATGGTCAACGTGCCCCATAACACAGACTACAGGTGGTCTTGAAACCATATCTTTTTCGTCTTCTTCATCCTCTTTGAGGAGTTCTTCGATAACGTCTACCTTCTCTTCCGGTTCTGCGATGATATCATATTCCAGAGCAATCTCCTGAGCTTTCTCAAAATCGATCTCATGGTTTACGGTAACCATCATACCCTGCATAAAGAGCTTCTTCACAATTACTGACGGCTGCATTTTCATAGCTTCTGCCAGTTCGCGGATCGTCATCTTCTCCGGAAGTGTGATTTCCTTAACCTCAGGTTTCTTCTCTTCCTGTTTTGGCTGCGGAGCCGGTTTCTGCAGAGCTTTCGGGATTCTGGAATTCTTATTGAATCCACCCTGGTTTGGTCTGCGTCCGCCACTCTGTGTCTTATCAAAATCTTTTTTCTTGTTTTTGTTCTCTCTGTCTCTTTCTCTCTTGCTGTCTTTGGAAGTCTTTGTCAGTTCCGGTGCAAATGCCATATCGTCATTCTTTCTTGTATTCTGGCGCTGTCCCTGACGTCCCTGACTGCCGCCGAAGCGTCCGTCACGTCCTTCACTTCTGTTTCCATCCGGACGACCCTGGCCATTGCCCTGCGGTCTTCCTCCCTGACGGTTTCCATCTCCCTGTGGTCTTCCCTGTCCGAAACGTCCTCCCTGACGATTTCCATCGCCCTGGAATCTTCCGCCCGGACGGCCCTGACCATCGCCCTGGGATCTGCCCTGTCCGAAACGTCCTCCCTGGCGGTTATCTCCCTGGGATCTTCCCTCGCCCTGAGGTCTTCCCTGACGGTTTCCATCGCCCTGGTTTCTTCCCTGGCCAAAACGTCCTCCCTGGCGGTTATCTCCCTGGGATCTTCCTTCACCCTGAGGTCTTCCCTGACGGTTCTGTCCGTCTGGTCTTCTGTTGCCTGTACCTGGGCGGTCATTATTATTTCTTCTTGGTCTGTCACCGTCTGTTCTTGAACTGTCAGAATTTCTTCCTTCTGCATTTCTTGGTGAACCTGTTCTCTCGCCTTCAGCTTTCACAGGTTTCTTTCTTGTTTTTCCTCCGTCACTTGCATTCTGTGCATGAAAAACGCGGATAATATTTTTTTTCTTTTTAGGTGTTTCAGTTTTATCTCCTTCTGATTTTGCTGTTACAACCTTTTCTTCTGTCTTGGGAGTCTCCAATTTCGCAATATGCTCCTTTCCCCTGTTATTATTGTCTTTTCTGAATCTATTCTTTACTTCCGAAACCGCAGGCTCATCCACCATACTCATATGGCTTCTCACATCAACACCTTTTGATTTCAGAAACTCGATTACTTCTCTGTTCTGTCGTCCAAGCTCTCTGGCCAGCTCATGTACTCTTAATTTTGACAATCGCTATACCTCCTTCATGATTGCTTTCGCAAAGTTCTCATCCTGGACAGCCAGACAGGCGCGGTACTCCTTTCCCATTGCTCTGCCTAAGCTCTCTTTATCTGAGAAGAAGAAAATCGGAACTTCATAAAAACTGCACATATTCCTGAATTTCTTCTTTGTATTCTCGGAGGCATCCTCAGCAACGATCACAAGCAGTCCTTTTCCGGTCTTTACAGATTTCTCTGTGGAAAATTCTCCGCTTACGGTCTTACCTGCTTTGGTAGCCAGCCCTATCAGCGACAGTACTCTGTTATTTTTCAATATCTTCCAGCTCCTTCTTAAGTCGTTCGTATACCTCATCTGGAACCGCAGTTTTCAGTGAACGCTCAAGTCCATGATTTTTGATCGCTTTATCCAGACATTCTCTGGAAAGACACAGATATGCGCCTCTGCCGTTTTTCTTACCGGTAGTATCAAGCACGATCTCATCATCTGTAGTCTTAAGAACTCTGAGCATCTCTTTCTTGCTTTTCATTTCCCTGCAGCCGGTACACTGGCGCATGGGAATCTTATTCTTCGTCTTCATTCTCTCCTGCTTCCTGAGCCTGTGGCTCTTCTTCTACAGGAACTTCCTCTGAAACTTCTTCTGCTTCGGTTTCTTCTGTCAGGGAATCTTCTGCTGAAGTTTCCTCTGCTGATGCCTCAGCTGCATCTTCTGCAGTCTCGTCATCATCATAATCATAGAAATCTCCGGCTTCTTTTGCCTGAGTCTCACTCTTGATGTCAATCTTAAATCCTGTAAGTCTTGCAGCAAGACGTGCATTCTGACCTTCTTTACCGATTGCAAGGGACAGCTGATAATCAGGAACAACTACCAGAGCTGACTTCTCATCAGGATCTGCCATAACTGCGATAACCTTTGCAGGGCTCAATGCATTCTCGATCAGGATTGCAGGATTCTCATCCCAGTTGATGATATCGATTTTCTCACCGCGAAGTTCCTCAACTACTGCATTGACACGTGCACCGTTCATACCTACGCATGCACCAACTGCATCTACATCCGGATCGTTGCTCCATACAGCGATCTTTGTACGGGAACCGGCCTCACGTGCGATGCTCTTGATCTCAACAGTTCCGTCTTTTACTTCTGCAACTTCTGACTCAAAGAGACGTTTCACAAGTCCCGGATGAGTTCTGGATACCAGAATACGAGGTCCCTTCGGGGTATCCTTGACTTCAAGAATATACACCTTTATTCTCTCTGTCGGCTGGAAGGTTTCCCCTTTCACCTGTTCATTCTCACTTAATACTGCATCTGCCTTACCAAGATTGATGCTTACATTCTTGCCCATCACACGCTGTACAATACCGGTTACTACTTCTTTTTCTTTTCCATAGTATTCATCATACAGCACTTTACGTTCTTCCTCACGGATTTTCTGCAGGATAACGTTCTTTGCATTCTGTGTCGCAATACGTCCGAATTCCTTAGACTGAATCGGAACCTGTATCATGCCTCCGATCTCAGCTCTTGATGTGATCTTCAAAGCATCTGCCAGAGAAATCTCCATTGCAGGATCCTCTACGTATTCTACGATACTCCTGTCTGCATACACTGAAAAATCGCAGGTTTCCGGATCAATAGTTACATGTACATTGTCAGCTTTTCCAAAATGGTTCTTGCAGGCCTGGATCAGAGACTGCTCAATTGCCTCAAGCAGAGTATCTTTGCTGATACTCTTTTCCTTTTCAAGGATATCCAGTGCCTCCCTTAACTCTCTGCTCATTTTTTTCTTATCCTCCCGAATTAACTAAAACTCTATTGCGAGGCGTATCAGGGCTGTGTCTTTCTTATCAAAAACACGCTCGGTTCCATCCTCATCGATTGTCACACTGTTACTATCATATGCGGTCAAAATCCCGCAGAACTCTTTTTGCTTCTCGATTGGCCGATAGGTACGGATTTCCACCAGTTTTCCCATGTTTCTCTCAAAGTCTTTGTCTTTCTTCAGCGGTCTGTCCAGTCCCGGTGAACTGATCTCCATGATATAACTGTCTTCGATAAAATCATTCTCATCCAGTTTGTCACTGAATGCTCTGCTGACTGTCTCGCAGTCATTTACCGTAATTCCGCCTGGTTTGTCAATGTATCCTCTCAGATACCAGTTACCTGCTTCCTTCACATATTCTACATCAACCAGTTCAAAGCCGTTAAGTTCTACGATCGGTGCCAGAAGTTCCTCTGCGCGCTTTTCATACTCTTCCCGTCTGCTCATTTTCCCACCTGCCTTTCCATGCAACAAATAAGAGTGGGCTCACGCCCACTCCTTTGTCAACAAGTTCTAATTTAGATGTATTGTAACACCAATTCTCGGCAATTGCAAGGCTTTTCCTGCAAAAACCTTGATTTTAGCGGATTTGTTGGTTTTATATACGTGGTTTTGTTCCTTTACTGTCCCGTTTGGACAGTTTTATCCTGTTGAGAACATAGGGTTTCTCATGGTAAGTAATGGTATATTCCTGGCGGCTTTCCAGAAGATATGCATGATCCAGTTTATCTCCTTCTGCCAGTTTCATTCCACGCACCCCGATAGATGTTTTCTTCATAGCAGAAATATCCTGTTTCTGAAATCTTAAGAAATATCCGCCCTCACTCTGGAATACCACCTGTTCCATTTCATCCGCAGAACCCACAAAGATCAGGGAATCCTCTTCAGCAAGTTTCGTAGACACGATCGTTCTCTTCGCCACATCAAACTCTGCACCGCTTACCAGCTTGCACATGGATGCAGCAGTGACAAACAGAAGTGTATTTTCTTTTACAGATGCCAGTGGTGCTACATAGAGCATACGTTCCTGTGCACTGTCATAATTGCTCAGATTATCTGCCGGTGTCCCCTTATCCCTGAAACGAACCAGCGGAATATCTGCCACCTTGATACTGTGCATCTTTCCATTATCTGTAAAGATACATATCTTATCTGTATTCATACAGTTAAACACATATTTGTTCTCTGCATTGGCAGCTTCTTTATTTCTCTCATATGCAGACTTATCAATGGTCCGCATATATCCGAAACGGTCCATGAGGAAGGTGACTTCCATCTCCTCCATCTTCTTTTCTTCATAGACAACTTCTTCTGCATTCTCGATCACTGTGCGGCGTTTCGTACCGTATTCTTTCTTGATCTGATCCAGTTCTTTCATGATCACTTCTGCCATGGAATCATAATTATTCAGGATATCTTCATAAATGGCAATGTTCTTCATTGTTTCTGCATAATCTGCCTGAAGTGCCTCGATTTCCAGACCGATCAGTTTGTACAGACGCATATCCAGGATCGCAGCTGCCTGTTTCTCTGAGAAGTGCAGCTTCTGTGCAGCTTTCTCGCTTGATTTACCCTTGAACCTGATTCCTTCTGTCACACCTTCAACCAGGCATTTCTTTACCTGTTCTCTGTTCTTGCTTCCTCGCAGGATCTCGATGATCAGGTCAATCACATCACATGCCTTGATCAGACCTTCCTGGATTTCTTTCTTCTCCTGCTCCTTATTCAGAAGTGTGGTGTACTTTCTGGTCGTGACATCGAACACGAAATCTACGTGATGCTCGATCACCTGCTTCAGACTCAGGGTTTCCGGTCTGCCATCCGCAACTGCCAGCATATTCACGCCAAAAGTATCTTCCAGCTTTGTCTTCTTGTAGAGCATATTGGTAAGATTCTCTACATCCGCGTCACGCTTCAGGTCAAGAACAATACGGATTCCCTCTTTGGAAGACTGGTTGGAGATATCCACGATATCTGTTGTCTTCTTGTTTTCCACAAGAGACGCAATATCATTCAGGAATTTTCCGATATTTGCACCGATCATTGTATAAGGAATCTCTGTGATCACAAGCTGCTGTCTGCCACCTTTGAGCTTCACTGTCTCCACTTTGCCTCTGACACGAAGCTTCCCTGTTCCTGTCTCATAAATCCTGAGCAGATCATCTTTATTTACTACCAGACCACCTGTCGGGAAATCCGGTCCCTTGAGATAGCGCATCAGCCCTTTGACACTGATGTCGTTATTCTTCATATATGCCTTCACCGCATCTACCACTTCACCCAGATTGTGAGGCGGAATACTGGTTGCCATACCGACCGCAATACCGTCTGCTCCGTTTACCAGCAGATTCGGGATTCTGACAGGAAGTACCACCGGTTCCTTCTCTGTCTCATCAAAGTTCGGCATAAAATCTACCACATTCTTATCCAGATCTTCGAGGAAGACATCCTGTGTCAGTTTCTCCAGCCTGGCTTCTGTATATCGCATGGCAGCTGCACCGTCACCCTCGATGGAACCGAAGTTTCCATGTCCGTCAACCAGTGTTTTGCCTTTCTTAAAATCCTGAGCCATTACCACAAGTGCTTCGTAGATCGAGCTGTCACCATGGGGGTGATATTTACCCATGGTGTCACCTACGATACGGGCACATTTTCTGTATGGTCTGTCATAACGGATACCCAGTTCATACATATCATACAGAGTTCTTCTCTGTACAGGCTTCAATCCGTCACGCACATCCGGCAGGGCTCTGGAGATAATAACACTCATGGCATAATCTATATAGGATTTCTGCATGACCTCCGCATAGTCGGTGGGAATCACATTCTCCTGTTTTGTTTCCATTTAATTTCTTTCCTCCATCTCAGACACATATCCATGTATCTGTCTTAATTTCCACATAACACTCCGGCAAAATCAGATGTCCAGCTCTGCATCCTGTGCATGCTCATAGATAAATTTCTTTCTCGGCGGGACATCGCTTCCCATCAGGATCTCTGTCACGCTTGATGCAAGTCTCGCATCCTCAATCTCCACCCGCTTCATCATTCTTGTCTCCGGATTCAGAGTAGTCTCCCAGAGCTGCTCCGCATCCATCTCGCCCAGACCTTTATATCTCTGAAGAGTAAAGCTTCCCGGCTTATGGGCACGTCTGTATCTCTCCAGTGCCTTATCATCATACAGGTATTCCTCCTGCCCCTTCTTAGGCATGACTTTATATAATGGCGGCATGGCAATATACACATGTCCCTCAGTGATCAGATCCGGCATAAAACGGTAAAATAAAGTAAGGAGCAGTGTGGAAATATGCGCCCCATCCACATCGGCATCAGCCATGATCACAATCTTGTCGTAACGAAGCTTTGTAATGTCAAAGTCATTTCCGTATCCTTCGGAGAATCCACATCCGAATGCATTAATCATGGTCTTGATCTCCGCATTGGCAAGCACTTTGTCAATGGTTGCTTTCTCTACATTCAGGATCTTACCTCTGATAGGAAGGATTGCCTGGTAATTACGGTTACGTGCAGTCTTTGCGGAACCTCCCGCAGAATCTCCCTCTACGATAAAGATCTCACACTGGGAAGGATCCTTTTTCTCACAGTTTGCCAGCTTTCCGTTAGAGTCAAAGGAATATTTCTGCTTTGTCAGAAGATTGGTCTTGGCTCTCTCCTCTGTCTTGCGGATTTTGGCAGCTTTCTCCGCGCAGGAAAGGATTGTCTTAAGAGTCTCCAGATTTCTGTCAAAATAGAGTACCATCTGCTCTCCTACAACCTTTCCGGTTGCGCGTGATGCATCCTGATTATCCAGCTTTGTCTTGGTCTGCCCCTCGAAACGCGGTTCCGGATGCTTGATGGAAACAACCGCTGTCATTCCGTTACGGATATCTGCACCTGTGAAGTTCGGATCCTTGTCTTTAAGAACGCCAATCTCTCTCGCATAAGTATTCATGACTGTGGTAAATGTAGTCTTAAATCCGGTCAGATGAGTACCGCCCTCTGCATTGTAAATGTTATTACAGAAGCCCAGTACATTCTCACGAAATTCATTGGTAAACTGGAATGCCACCTCTACCTGAATGCCGTCTGCTTCCCCTTTCAAGTAAACCGGATCATGCAGGACTTCCGCACTGTGGTTCAGATCTTTGATAAATCCAATGATACCGTCCGGCTCATGATAGGTAATATCCTCAACCTCTGCACCTCTTTTATCCTCAAAATGAATGGTCAGTTCCGGATTCAGATATGCGGTCTCATGAAGTCTGCTCTTTACTTCTGTTGCAGAAAATCTTGTCTTTTCAAAAATCTCCGGGTCAGGGAGGAAATTGATACTAGTTCCAGTCTGTCTGGTCTTACCCAATTTCGGCAGAAGCCCCTCTTCCAGTTCAAGTGTCGGGATTCCCCTCTCATAATGGTCATGGTGAACATATCCGTCACGACTGATCTTAATGTCCAGATATGTAGACAGGGCATTCACAACCGAAGAGCCTACTCCATGAAGTCCTCCGCTGGTCTTATAGGCAGAATTATCAAATTTACCGCCTGCATGAAGAGTTGTAAATACAAGTCTCTCTGCCGACACTCCTTTCTCATGCATATCTACCGGAATTCCTCTTCCATTATCCGTAACCGTACAGGAACCATCTTTCTCCAGAACTACATGGATCAGACTGCAGTATCCTGCCAGATGTTCATCTACTGCGTTATCTACGATCTCATAAATGAGATGATTTAATCCTTTTCGTGAAACACTTCCGATGTACATTCCCGGACGCTTACGAACCGCCTCCAGGCCTTCCAGGACAGAGATGCTCCCTGCATCATAGGTGTTTTTCTTTGCCATGTCTGTTACATTTCCTTTCTTTATATTAACCGGATTGCTTACTGTAAATCCGGGAATGATTTTTTGCATTACAAACATTTGTTCGTATTATAACCCAATTTTTATTCTTTTTCAAGTACGAACTTTCCCTTGTCAGCTGAATAAAACACAAAAAATAATCAGAACCGAAATTCTGATCCTTTTCTGACTGTAAGCCTGTTCTGTTATAATTTGAGTGCATTTATCTTATCATTGGTTTTTTCAGCTGTCAACTGTTTCATTTGCCCGCAAGGCTGTTTGGCATTATCTTTACAGTAGAAATATTTGTAAGAAACAGAAGCTATTTCTTTGTCTTAAATTTCTTCATTGCGGAGTATGGATTGTAAACTCTTGATTTAAGGAAGAACAGGAAAATAATCGCCCAAAATGGACTTGATAAATAGCCATAGATGCTGTATAGTAAAAAATGTAAACGATAATCTATACTTTCTTATAAGTGATTTTTCAGGCAATATCTGCCACTGATTCCAAAGATAAAAATACATAATTTAAAAAAAATTAAGTGTTCAATAAAACTCGTCAAAAGGAACTGACGGAGACAGGTAAATCGGAACTGTATACAGATTTAACAAAATTAATTATAAAGATTGCGGATTATATCTTCCGTAAGGAAGAAGATATCCGGAAAGGAATAGGTGATATTATGGGAGGAAAAGTTCTGGAACTGGAATCTGAAAGACTTAAAGCTGAGGGACGTACAGAAGGAGAAGCAATCGGGCAGGTTCAGGGAGAAACTCGACTTGGAAGCCTGATTACTCGATTACTTCAGGATCAGAGAACTGAAGAAATCCCGATTGTATCAACAGACGCAAAAAGACGTGAGCAGTTATATAAAGAATACAATCTTTAAGAAAAATGGCAAGAGGCAGATATCTTTCTGAAGAAGTTAAACTTTTATAGAGAAAGGGAATAGGTCAAAACCGGATTGAGCAGAATAAACTCAATCCGGTTTTTAGTGTTAAATATTATAATCCTATAATTTCCTAATATCTTAATATTTTTTATTTCTTTTGTAGATAATAGAGTCAGAACAAAAGATGGCTGCCGGAATCGGTACTGCTATCGGTTGGGACATTGTTGTCGGTTGGGACATTATTGTCATTTGAGTGATCAGTATCGGTTGGAACATCAGTGTCGATTTGTGGAGGCTGCGGATCTGTTGGTTCTGGATCCGGATAGGACGGATACCAGGGAATCGGAGTTGCTGTCGGCTCCGGAGTTGCTGTTGGAATCGGAGTTGCCGTTGGTTCCGGTGTAGGCGTAGCTGTCGGTTCTGGAGTCACCGTTGGTGTGGGCGTAGCTGTTGGCGTCACTTCTGGCTTTTTTTTCGCCAGTACTTTAATATAAAAACTGAAACTCTTCGATCCAACTTTTGCGTAAATGTATGTCCCTCCTTTGGAACGGGCAGTAACGAATCCTACTGAATTAACACAAGCAACTTTTTCATTTCGGGAGCTCCAGGATATCTTCTGAGTAGTATCGTTTAATCTTAAGCGGTAACTCTGGCCTTCCTCAAGAGTGATATATTTTTCTCGTTGGTAAGGCTCTTCGACTTTAACTATACAGGTATATTTTCTGCCAGTTGTATCTACTACTGTAATTGTTGCTCTTCCGCGCCGCAGACCTATTATCATTCCTTCCTTTCCTTCTTTAACGATAGAGACTGAGGCCACTTTACGTTCGCTGCTGGAAATGCGCTTAATAGAAGCACCCTTTAAAGATAAAAAAATTCTCTCATATCGGACAAGAGTTACTTTTGTCCTGCTCAATCTTGCTCTAACAATAACCCTGCATTGCAAAGTTTGTTTCCCTATTGTTGCAGTGATGATAGCTTTTCCGGCATTTTTACCTGTGACTTTACCTTTTTTGGAAACAGATGCAATATTTTCATCAGATGAAGACCATTTTACAGCTTTGTCCGTACCTGATACCTTTAAAGTGGTGCTTATTCCTGAAGGCAATGAAATCACAGTTTGGCTAAGCTTTGGAGTCGCCGCTCTTACTGATGATGAATCAAAGGATATGGCCGATGACAAAATCAAGGCAATGGCCAGGAATATGCTTAGTGTTTTTTTTAAATTTTCATGCGTCCTCCTTATTTTATAAATGACGTGTTATTCTTTAAGTATCTTTACAGTAGAAATATTTGTAAGAAACAGAAGCTATTTCTTTGTCTTGAATTTCTTCATTGATGAGTATGGACTGTAAACTCTGGATTTGTCTTTGGAGGTCTGGTTCCATGCCCGTATGGTTACATACCAGGTGCCTTTCTTTACGTTTGTAAAGGTTACAGTAGTGGTGTTTCCGGTACGTTTCAGATGTTTTTTTACAGGATATTTCTCACCTGCAGAGGTTTTGTATTTGTTTCCGAGCAGGATTTCATAACCTGTAGCATTTTTGCATTTTGTGTAAGTGACAGTCACAGTGTTTCCTTTTACAGTGATATTCCTGATCTTTGGCTGTTGTGGTGTGACAACAGTGATCTTGATCTTCTTGATCTTTGTCCAGGAACCATAGACTTTATTGCCCTGTACATCCAGAACCCAGCTTCGGGCTGCCACATACCAGGTACCTTTTGCCAGATATCTGAAAGATGCCTGTGGCTTGCCGGTTGAGGAAACGGTCTGGCTGAATTTCCCAGTCTGAAGCATGTTTGATTTCTTGCTGATCACGAAGTCATAACCCTGAGCACCGGCACATCCTTTGGAAAGTTTGACAGTAAGCTTGTTTCTGTCAATGGAATGGCTGGAAATCTTTGTGTTGGCAGGTCGCAGGTATACGCCGTTTTCATCTGTGATACTTCCGTCTGTGTGAATGACTCTGCCATTGAGAGATTCTGTACCAAATGCTATGAAATAATCCTGTCCTTTGGAAAGGGTAAAGTCAGCATATGGAATACTGCGCTCAAATGCACCGCCTACAGTTACGGTCTGGATACACTGCAGAACTCCATTCTCAACATCATACCAGAACAGATTTGCCATAAATCCTGCACAGGAAGCATCTGCCTTTACAGAAAGCACAGCCGGAAAATCAAAAGCTCCGTTTCTTCCAAGATGGAAACCGAAATCATTCTGGTTTGCGGAGATCAGGCTGTATAACGCTGCCGGGATATATTCCGCTGTGTTTGTAACAGAAAGATCTATATCCGCAGGTGTTTCTGCTGTGATGGAAGTACCATTGATCTTCCAGATGAAACCATTCTCCATATCGAGATTCAGGGAAATATCTTTGCCTTTTATTTCGGATAAAACAGTGGCAGGAAATACCTTGGCGCCATTCAGGGTAATGGAAATGGTATCTTTTTCTTTGGAAGCCTTAATCAGATCATTGACAGCATCCCAGCCTTTCTTCTGGAAACTTCCCTCAATATAAGGTTCCCCGTCGCCAAGTTTTCCGAGGTTTTTTGTATCCTGATGTTTGCATCGTTTACAGGTGTAAGTTATGATTCCGTCGGTTTCGGCAGTTGGCTCTGTAGTGATGACACCATTGTCATAGTCATGGCCATATGCAGGAATCGTGGAGCCGTAATAGATGGTTCTCTCGCAGTCGTTACAATAGGTATCTCCGCTGTAACCGTTGGAAGTACAGGATGGAGAGGAGTAGTAGACTCCTACGGTATTTTTGTGTTCACATTCCTTTCTGGTGATTGTATAAGTAACAGTTTCTGTTACATAATTTCCTTTATCTGTGCCATTGTAAACTGCATCGGCAGAGATAGGTTCCTCTACTTTTAATTCTTTTGATTTATCAGTGTCTTTCCATATCCAGTGTTCAGGAAGAATAGTGGTGATATCGCCGACCTTTTTACAGGACCACGGAACGGGTATTTTGGTATTTGATGGTGATGGAAAATTTGGTGTTTGGGTTGCTCGACTGATGATTGCTTTATATTCTTGTGAAGTCCAGATAACATAATTGGAATTGGAGATCCGTATAAAAATTTTGGTATTTTCTGCTTCGGTTACCGTTCTTACAGTAGGAATATCGTTGTTAGAATTCAGAATATTCCATGTTTGTCCATCATTAATACTGTATTCAATAGTACTATCTGATGGGATTGTTTTTTGATCAATATTGATAACTGGATGAGCATCTCCATCATACTCATCTGTATATGTAGTAATTGTAGGGGTAAGCTTAATAGCAAATTTCCAATCGTCGCTTGTTAAATAACCAGAAGATTCTTTGTAAAAATCGCCCTCTTCTACAGTAATCTTTACAGTATAAGTACCAACATCTTTAGGCACGGTTATCTCGTTTGTCGGATCATTTTCCTTGAAATATTTTACACTGAAGTTTCCTACACCTTTAATGTTGTTCTTCGTAGTGATGTTAGGAGAGTGTGTGTTTCCATCATAAGTAAACTCAGAACCGTTAAATTCAAAAATATCACTGGTAACATCACGTTTACCTTCACTAAATGTCCCTAAATTTGAATTAAAGATATAACTTTTAGTCTCTTCTCCAACAGTTATAAGATGATCTTCTCCGGTTAGCCATGCATATAGATTTGTATTCGTAGATTCAACCGCTTTATGATTAGATGGTTCCCAGACTTTATTATCTATAGCTACTAATTCAGTTTTTTTATTAGGAATAACGTAGAGATACACTTCAGGGCTTTTGGGGTCGTAGCTACCAGAGCTATCCAAATTCTGGTGAGGAGTGCAACCAACTTGCGCATTTACAGAACCGCCACTAATGGTAATATTATTGCAAGATCCGTAAAGGCCGCCACCAATTCCGGCACCACTCGTGGAACTAGCAGTTACAGAACCACTTTTAATAGTAATATTATTGCAAGATCCGTAATTGCCGCTACCAATTCCGGCACCATGCATAGATTTAGCATTTACGGAACCACTATTAATGGTAATATTATTGCAAGATCCCTGATGGCCGCCACCAATTCCGGCACCATTCATAGATTTAGCATTTACGGAACCACTTTTAATGGTAATATTATCGCAAGATCCCTGATGGCCGCTACCGATTCCAGCACCAAACTTAGATTTAGCATCTACAAAACCACTATTAATGGTAATATTCTTGCAAGATCCGTAATTGCCGCTACCAATTCCGGCACCATACCCACTCCCATCACTACTAGCTTTTAAGATTCCTGTAGTAGTGTCTGAAGCATTGGTTATTATAAGCTGAGCTTCGTTATCTTTCTGTAAACCGGCAGAGCTTTGATTAGTTGTTGTAAGGTTATTTATGCCTGTTAAATAGATAGTAACTGTAGCTTTAACATTATTATTTATTTGCAGTGCCGAACCAGCAGATGTTTTGATATTTACGTTATCAAGATAAATGTTGATGTTGTGTTGCTCTGAAGTATTCGTTCCATCAACCACAATTCTATTTGACGTTTCCGGACTTTTCTTGCATGTGAATTTGTAATCTTCTGCTATATTTATGGTATAAACTCCGTCCGTAACATTAGCATCCTCAGTTAAATCAATTACTCCATTTTGTGCATTTTCCGTAGCAGCCATTGCCTCATCGGGGGCATCATCAAACTCAGGAACCTCTTCTGAACTAAATACAGACAATTCCTCATCTGTCTCTCCTGCTGCTTCCTGCTCCTCATTGGTAAAAATCTCCGGAGTTTCTTCCTCAGACACTACATCCGGATTTCCGGAAGTAAATTCCCCCGCAAATATAGTCTGGGGGGGCATATTGGTGGAACACAGTGCAAGCGCCAGAATCCCGGCTAATAACTTTTTCTTCATACGTTCACCTCTCCTTTCTTTATACATGATCTTCTGCGTCTTGACTCTTTTGTCCTCTTTTTCTGAATTTGATATATACTGTGGTAATCACGACTGCCACAGTAAAGGAAAGCTTTTTTACCAATTCGATACGCTTTTCTGTATCGTACATGCCTTCCAACCTCCTTCCAGAAAAACAATGATCAAGCGGATATTCGCAATCCGCTTCGCTACTTGATTCGGTTAAAAAGTTCTTTCACTTATATAGGTACAAAAAAAGCGAAAAACTCTCACCTAAAAATCAAATTTTTTCAAAAAAATTTGAGAGCTGCCGAAACAGCTCCCAAAAGAGAAAAAAAACAGGTTATATTATTGTATCGAACTGCGGAAGATCAAACCAGCAATGCAGATAATTCCTGATCAAATTGATACAATTTTATAATATCTTTAAACTTTGTTCCCGCAACATACTTCTTTGTAGTATTATCATATAAATGAAACGAGTAGCCTCTCAAACGATAAAACCCAATTGTCTTTAATACCTTCTCTACATCTTCATAAGATGTAATCTCCATTCCTGCATCTACATAAGATTGCACTTGTTGTTCTATTGTTAATATTTGTTTTGGATATTGATACATAAAACACCCCATAAATGAAAAAGTCCCACCGGGTTGCGCATGAAAAATCAGAGGCGTGGTGGGTTCTGTTAATATTATTATACAGTTTCCGATGTTACTGTCAAGCTTTCTTTTGTAAAAATCGGCAACTTTCCATTGTTTTTTTGAGATTATGCCTATTTTGACATGGGGTATCCCAATGTCAGGTCTCTGCAGATAATGACGATGATACACCTGTCAAATATTCATAGTTACTGATATACGTACCTATTATATAATATGAATTCCTGCGGTTCCTATTTTCTCATACTCTTTACATTTTATTTTTTGTTGGCATCAGAACAAATTCCAGCTTTAATTGCATCCCTAATCCCTGTGCAAGTTTTTTCACTATACTCAGGCTGGGATTTCTTGTTCCGTTCATAATCTGCTTTATACTTCTTTGCCAGTTCTTTTTCTGCCTTTGGTGTCTTCTGCGATTTTTTTATAAATCCATTGGTCAGTACCGCCTTCTTGCCCGCCTCATAGCAAGTTCCATCTCATATATATTTGTTTCATTGTAGAGCTTTTCTTTTTGCCCGCCAAGCTTGATCGTCCGCAAATAAGATAACCGGGTATTTTAAACGATAATCTATACTTTCTTATAAGTGATTTTTCAGGCAGTATCCGCCACTGATTCCAAAGATAAAAATACATAAATTTAAAGAAATTAAGTGTTCAATAAAACTCGTCAAAATGTTATAATGTAAGTACAAAAAGGAGTGTTATATGAATAATACGATTTTTGATGATGTATTCCGTACAATGATCGAGAAGATGCCATATCTGGCAATACCGCTGATCAATGATGTATTCCACACATCATATCCGGAAGATGTGAAGATCACACAGCTTCGCAATGAACATCAGCAGGAGGATGGAGTATATCTTCCGTAAAGAAGAAGATGTCCGGAAAGGAATAGGTGATATTATGGGAGGAAAAGTTCTGGAACTGGAATCTGAAAGACTTAAAGCTGAGGGACGTACAGAAGGAGAAGCAATTGGACAGGCAAGAGGTGAAGCAATCGGGCAGATTCAGGGAGAAACTCGACTTGGAAGCCTGATTACTCGATTACTTCAGGATCAGAG
>NZ_JAJDMJ010000047.1:0-29885 GCF_020593585.1 Blautia sp. DFI.6.71 | reverse complement strand
GTATGTGTTTCACTGTTTAGTTATCAAGGTTGTCTGTCTTGCGACAGCTTGTTTACTTTATCACATCTCTTTTTCTTTGTCAAGAACTTTTTTCAAGTTTTTTCAAAGTTTTTCGAACTCTTCCGGATTTCGGAACTGTTCTTCTGATCTGTGATTGTCGGCTCTGTTCAAGCGACTTGGTTACTTTAACATGTTTGTTTTAAGTTGTCAAGCACTTTTTGGAATTTCTTTTTTCTTTCAGAAATCTTTTTGAATTGTTTTTATCTTACAAACAATTATTCCCGACAGCTCATCTAATATAACACCGAAAAGCCACAATGTCAACAGTTAATTCCATAATTTGACAATCTTTTTATTTTCATGCTATATATGCCATAAAACAGGACTCTCTTCACTGCAAAATACTACATCATCCCCTTTAGATATTCCAACAATATCTTCGTCACAACCGAGTTCATTGTTTTTACAAATGCCAACCCAATAATTCTGGATCTCCCCGGTTCAAGAGGTCTGCTCTCTACATCATTGGCAAACGCCTTCATAACCAGCTTCTGTGAGATCGTCACTCCCAGCCCATTTTTCACAAATGCCATAATAAGCGTATCATCACGAAAACTGTAAGAAGTCTTTGGCTCCTTCCCACATCTTTCCAATAAATGCAAAATATCATTATCACATCCCGGAGTCTCTATAATGAAAGGATACTCCAACAGTTCTTCCAGTCTCACACTTTTCTTTTCTGCAAGAGGATGATTTTTCTGCATCACAGCACAGAGAGGATCCTCACATAATGGATAAAACTTCAGATTATCTGCAACGATCGAAGACAGAAATCCGCAGTCCACCTGCCCATGTATGATCCAGTCTCTGATCTCATCATAATTTCCATCAAAGATCTGCACCTCAACCTGTGGATAATTTCTGTTAAAATAATGGATCACTTCCGGCATCCACATTGCAGTTACACTGGAAAAGCTTCCTATTCTGAGTTTTCCTTCTATTTTATGATTAATATTAAAAGCAGCCTGTCTAAGTTTATCTTTCTGATTTGTCATCTCCTGTATATAAGGCATCAGCATTCTTCCATTATCCGTCAGAGTTACACCCTTTTTAGCTCTTGCAAATAACTGTACTCCCAGTTCCTCCTCAAATCCGGCCATCATTTGACTGATTCCCGATTGTGTATAGTTTAGCGCCTCTGCTGCTTTCGAAAAACTTCCAGTCTCACATACCTTCAAAAAAATTTCATATCTGTCTCTGATTTCCTTCATTTACAATCCTTACTTCTTGTCTGTTTTTATCCATTACTTTTTTTAATGTATACTAGCAAAAACATTCATTTTACTTATATGTTAACATATGTTATCGTACTTATGCAAACATAAATCATACAGGAGATTATCTATTATGGAAAGGAAATCAAATCATTTTTCAGGACAGCTCGGGTTTGTCCTTGCCGCAGCCGGCAGTGCTGTAGGAGTAGGCAATTTATGGAGATTCCCATATCTTGCAGCCAAAGATGGAGGCGGTCTGTTTTTAATCATTTATTTTATACTTGTACTTACATTTGGATTTACCCTGCTTACATCTGATATCGCAATCGGCCGCCGCACTCAGAAAAGTGCGATCGGTGCTTATGCTGAAATGAAGCCCAAGTGGAAATTCTTAGGCATTCTGACTTTTCTTGTACCTGTTCTTATTATGACTTATTACGCAGTGATCGGTGGATGGATCACCAAATATGCTGTAGTCTACCTGACAGGACAGGCAAAGGCTGCTGCAGCAGATGATTATTTTACTTCTTTTATCACATCCTCCACCTCACCTGTTATTTTTGCACTTATTTTCATGGGTGTAACTGCATTTATTGTATACAATGGTGTGCAGGATGGTATTGAAAAAGTATCCAAATGGATGATGCCAGTTCTTCTGGTACTCGTTGTCATCATCTCCATTTATTCCCTGACTCTGAAACATACAGATTCTTCCGGCCAGGTACATACCGGGATCCAGGGATTTCTTTATTACCTGACCCCAAATCTTGAGGGGCTTACTGTACAGCGATTTTTACAGATTTTACTGGATGCAATGAGTCAGCTGTTCTTCTCTCTCAGCGTGTCCATGGGAATCATGATCACCTACGGTTCTTATGTAAAACCTGATGTTGACTTAAACAAGGCTGTTAATCAGATTGAAATTTTTGACACAGGAGTGGCATTTCTTGCAGGTGCCATGATCATCCCTGCTGTATTCGTATTTTCCGGAACAGAAGGAATGGGAGCCGGTCCAAGCCTTATGTTTGTTTCTCTCCCAAAGGTCTTTGCAGCCATGGGAAAAGCAGGCATATTTGTAGGAATCCTCTTTTTCGTAACTGCTATTTTTGCAACACTGTCATCCTGCATCTCTGTGTTGGAATCCATCGTTGCAAACTGTATGGAAATCTTCCACACAGGCAGAAAAAAAACTGTTTCTGTTTTATCTGCAGTTTATCTTGCTGCTTCTGCGATCATTGCTTTGGGATACAGCATTTTCTATGTAGAAGTGGAACTGCCCAATGGCTCTACAGGACAGCTGCTTGATATTATGGATTACATCAGCAACAGTGTTATGATGCCATTTATCGCATTACTTTCCACCATCCTGATCGGATGGGTTATGACACCTGATTATGTCATTGATGAAATGGAACGAAACGGCAGCAGATTCCGCAGAAAAAAACTTTATCGAATCATGATCCGCTATGTTGCGCCGGTTATGATGTTTATCCTGTTTTTACAGTCAACAGGAGTTCTCTCATAAGCAAAAACTTAATATAACAAAAAAGGAATCTGTTTTCCTGGAAAAGTTTTGAAATAAACACCAGTAAAAACAGATTTCTTTTTTATTCAATCACTGACACTCATAAAAACAAATGAATTTATATGCCTGACCCCTGCAAAAATTCCTGCACTGCGCAAAGCGATCCCAGAATCTCTTCTGCGAGGGACTTCATCTCCTCCGTCACCTCCATCAGATCCGGCACCATGATCGGATGCATCCCTGCTGCATAAGCCGCCCTGATTCCATTATGAGAATCCTCAATCACATAACAATTCTCCGGTCTGGTTCCCAGTCGTCTGCAAGCCTCCAGAAAAATATCCGGTTCCGGCTTACTCCGTTCCACCATATCTCCCCCGATAATCTGATCAAAATATCCCAGCAGCCCGCCATCTGAAATCTCCGAACGCACCAGTGCCTCCCGGGTAGAACTGGCAAGCCCAATCTTAAATCCCCTCATCTTCAGATATTTCAAAAGCTCCTCAACCCCCGGCTTCTTTGCCAGTTTACCTCCGGAAGCATGACTGAAAAACACCTCTGCCATCTCCGCTTTATATTCCTCATACGGAAAATCTTCACCATAATGCTTCAGAAAAACCCCTTTACTTACAACACTATTTGTTCCCAGACACTCATGACATGCCGCCTCAACTCCTGCGATTCCATGACGTTCTGCCACTTCTTTCCACGCTTGAAGCACAAGAATCTCCGAATCAAAAATCACTCCATCCATATCAAATATCACTGTATCAATTCCACTCGCCATAACTTTTGATCCTTTCCTCTTTCTCTCTATCAGCAGACTTTCTCAGGCAAAAATATCTTTGACGACAGTCTGATCGACTTATTCAAACCATATATAAGCCAGTAGTCTGACAATCTATTTTTTCATAATATAACCAATCGCATCACGAATCTGCGACACATAAACCAAGTTGATTCCTTCCACTTTTCCAACAGAAGACCTACACACTTCTGGCAGCACAACTGTTCCAAATCCCAGTTTTTTCGCCTCCTGCACACGCTGGCCTGCCATATTCACTGCGCGGATTTCACCACTCAGGCCAACCTCGCCAAACACCATCACATTATCAGGAATCACAATATCCTTCGCACTGGAAACAATCGCCAGACAGATCCCAAGGTCAATTGCCGGCTCTGTCATCTTCATTCCCCCTGCAATATTGACATAAGCATCCGATGCAGCCAGACGGAGTCCTACTTTCTTCTCAAGCACAGCCATAAGGAGATTCACTCTGTTAAAATCAGTTCCTACCGCTGTCCGCCTCGGAATACCGAAATTACTCTGGCACACAAGTGCCTGGATTTCAACCAGAATCGGCCGGGTTCCTTCCATAGAACACGCCACAACAGAACCCGACGCATCCTCCGGTCTGCCATTCAGCATATATTCCGACGGATTCTTCACCTCCTCAAGACCTGTATTACACATTTCAAAAACACCAATCTCATTCGTAGATCCAAAACGATTCTTCACCGCACGCAGGATACGATAAGAAGCATGCCGGTCGCCTTCAAAATAAAGCACCGTATCCACCATATGTTCCAGAACCCTCGGACCTGCCACATTTCCTTCTTTCGTCACATGACCTACAATAAAAATGGACACCCCCATTCCCTTTGCGATCTGCATAAGGATATTGGTAGATTCTCTCACCTGAGAGACACTTCCCGGTGCCGAACTTACATCTTCGTGAAACATAGTCTGAATGGAGTCGATCACAACCACATCCGGTTTTCTGCGCTCGATCACCTCACGTATCACTTCCAGGTTCGTCTCACATAAAAGCTGCATCTTATCCGTAAACTGCCCGATACGATTAGCTCTCAGCTTAATTTGTCTCAGAGATTCCTCGCCTGAAATATAAAGAACCGAAACCTGCTTCTCTGCCAGATTCCTGCACACCTGTAAAAGCAGCGTTGATTTTCCGATTCCCGGATCTCCTCCCACTAAAACAAGGGAGCCGGGGACGATACCGCCGCCCAGCACCCTGTCAAGTTCACCAATCTGAGTTGTCTGCCGTTCATCTTCTGACAGGCTAATGTCTTTAAGGATCACCGGTTCCTGCCTTTTTTCTGATGATTTCATTACTCCAGAAGAGGATGGCTTCTTTGTGGAAACTGTCTCTTCCACAAAGGTGTTCCAGGACTTGCATCCCGGGCACTGCCCCATCCATTTTGCGGATTCATATCCGCACTCCTGGCAAAAATATACCGTCTTTTTATTTTTCAGCATTTTACAATCTTTACTTCTACTCTTGCAGCATTGCCAAGTTCCACGCTAAAGGAAAGTTTACCGCCCAGGTTTGTTTTCATCTTACCTGTGCTTGCCTGTTCAATAAATACTTCATATTCTGTATCCGGCTCCATCTCCACTGTGATCTGTGCATCTTCCGGTCCCTCTACATGGAAATCCATCTGAGCTTCACTCTGTGTAAGATTAAATACTGCTGTTCCCGGAACTGATTCGTAAACGAACATTCCGTTTCTCTCGAGCTTGGTAATCTCCTTAAAAGTTTTTACTTTATACATATCGCCCTGATGCTGATAGTCTGATAATTTAGACTTCTGTGCAAGCTCATAGTCACCAAAGCTGATTGCTCCATTCTCTTCTGTACGGATTAATTCTTTTACTACTGCCATTTCCTATGTCCTCCTAAGACTCTTTTGTTTGCCGCTCCACCGGTTCATCTGCCGATGCCGTACAGTTTTTCACTATCTCTGTACTTTTCCGACATTTTATGTGCTTATTATATAATACATTCACTTTTTTGACCAGTATCTCACTGATTTTTTTATACTAATTTCACAATTTCTGTGAATCATGTGAGTCCTCTGCTTTAATTGTAAATATCTGTCTGCTCAGAGATTTCTACTGTTTTTTCACTTCAAATGCAATCTCGTTTTTATGAAGTTTCACCTGTACACTATCTCCACGTTTTACTCTGCCTTCCAGAATCTCGTTTGCAAGCGCATCTTCTATCTTACTCTGAATTGCACGACGCAGCGGTCTGGCACCATATTTATTATCAGAACCTTTTTCTGCAATAAAATCTTTCACAGCATTTGTCACTGTAAGATGAATTTCCATCTGTTCTGCGCATCGTTTCTCCAGTGTTTTAAGAAGCAATGTCACAATTTTCCGGATATCTTCTTTATTCAGCACATGGAACACCATGATATCGTCAATTCGGTTCAGGAACTCCGGTTTGAAAATCCGGCGCACTTCTTCCATCACACCGCCTTTCATTCGTTCATAGTCTTTCTTCTCATCATTATCAGACATGAATCCCAGACGTTTCGGTTCCATGATTGCCTGTGCCCCTGCGTTGGAAGTCATAATAATAATCGTCTGTTTGAAGTCGACTTTTCTTCCCTGTGCATCTGTAATATGACCGTCATCCAGCACCTGTAAAAGTATATTAAACACATCCGGATGTGCCTTCTCAATCTCATCAAAAAGCAATACACTGTACGGATTTCTGCGGACCTTCTCACTGAGCTGGCCGCCTTCTTCATATCCTACATATCCCGGAGGAGAACCGATCAGCTTGGAGACACTGTGTTTCTCCATATATTCGGACATATCTACACGAATCATCGCCTGTTCACTTCCAAAGACAGCTTCTGCCAGAGCCTTGGAAAGTTCTGTCTTACCAACACCTGTAGGTCCAAGGAAAAGGAAAGAACCAATGGGACGGTTCGGATCTTTAAGTCCTACTCTTCCCCGTTTCACTGCCTGCGCAACAGCTTTCACTGCCTCATTCTGTCCGATCACTCGTTTATGAAGTTCTTTCTCCAGACGAGCAAGACGTTTGGTTTCTCCCTCTGTCAGTTTCTGAAGAGGAATCTTTGTCCAGTCAGAAATCGTCTCTGCAACAGCAGCTTCATCTACAACAAGTTTCTTCCTCTTATTTCTACGTTCAGTCTTAATGCGGATTTTCTCCATTTCGGCTTCCACTTCATTTTGGCGTACCTGTGCTTTTTTTGCGCGTTCAATATCTGCAGTCTTAACTGCCTGTTCTTTCTCCTCACGAAGTTCATTCAGTTCCAGTTCATATTGTTCCATTTCAGGTGCTGACTGATAACCCGCAAGCTGAACCTTTGATGCTGCTTCATCAATAATATCAATTGCCTTATCCGGAAGGAAACGGTCATTGATATATCTTTGTGACATTTTTACTGCTGCCTCAAGTGCCTCATCTTCAATCTTTACCCCATGATGTTTCTCATAATATGGACGCAGACCTTTAAGGATCTCAACAGTCTCCTCTGAAGATGGTTCTTCCACTGTCACAGGCTGGAATCTTCGTTCCAGTGCTGCGTCTTTTTCAATATATTTACGGTATTCCTCCAGAGTAGTCGCGCCGATAAGCTGAATCTCACCTCTGGAAAGAGAAGGTTTCAGGATATTAGAAGCATCCAGTGCTCCCTCCGCTCCACCTGCTCCGATGATGGTATGGATTTCATCAATGAACAGCAGAATTCCCTGATGTTCTTTTACTTCCTGGATCACATTCTTAATGCGTTCCTCAAATTCACCTCTGTATTTGCTTCCCGCAACCATGCCGGAAAGATCTAACACAACAAGACGCTTATCCTTCACTGTATCCGGAACCATTCCCATAACGATGCGCTGTGCAAGTCCCTCTACAATGGCAGTCTTACCTACTCCGGGTTCCCCTGTCAGACACGGATTATTCTTCGTACGTCTGCTCAGAATCTGAATCAGTCTGGTAATTTCTTTATCACGCCCTATCACAGGATCCAGTTTTCCCTCTGCTGCAAGCTGTGTCAGGTCACGACTGTACTGATCCAGCGTAGGGGTACTGGTCACTTTTTTGTTTCCCGCATTCCTTGCGTACTGAAATTCCTCTGCAATGGTATCATTGTCAAATCCCATAGCTGTCAGGATAGCCGCAAACAACTTCTGGATATTTACTCCCATTGTAAAAAGCAGTCTGGTCGCTACGCAGTCTGTCTCTTTCAGAAGCGAAAGCAACAGGTGCTCTGTTCCGCAAAGACATTCCATACTCTCAGCATCTTCCTCCGCCTGTTCAATGATCCTTCTTGCTCTCGGGCTGTACTGGGGATCTTTTGTTTCTGCTGCCGCAGTATTGCCCTGAACCGGTGTAACCAAGCTGCTGATAAGTTCCCTGAGTTTTTCTTCTTCTACGTTAAATTCCTGCAGCACTTTTCCCGCAGTGCCTTCAGGTTCTTTCAAAAGACCTGCAAGAAGATGTTCTGTTCCGATATATCCATGTCCACAGGTTTTCGCAGTTGTCTTTGCCAATTTGAGGGCATTCTCTGCCTGTCTGGTAAATTGTCTCTCCATGTCCTCTCCTATCTGTTTTCATCATATTCGTCAAAAATCTCATCAATAAGCTGATGTACTTCCTCTCTGCTTACGCTCTTGCAACATCCTTTCGCAAGCGCCACCATGAGATTCTGTTTCAGTTCTTCCAATGCTTTCCGTTTATTTACATCAATAGAAATCACTGCACCACGTCTGCGGTCGATAGTGACAAATCCCTCCTGTCGCAACAGTGAATATGCTTTATTTACTGTATGCATATTTATCCCAACTGTATCTGCAAGCTGTCTCACTGATGGCAGTGTATCTCCCTCCTGCAGTCTTGACGTAGCAATCCCCATGATGATCTGATTGGTCAGCTGGATGTAAATGGCTTCATCACTGCTGAAATCTATTTCTATCATCATACGTTTTCTTCTCCTTTTTGTGTTACACATATCCTAGCACAAACCAACATTTTTTGCAACAGAAAGACGTATTGCTGTATTATTTTTCAAAACAAAAAGGAGTGTACTGCCATGTTCTCACACAGCATGCACACCCTTTATCTTCTTTCTGTCAACTGAATTTCATCTACATGACTTGATTATTTTAAGCCAATGATCTTATTGAGCTGTTCTCTGTTCAGAACAAGGTTAAAGCCTAATGGATTAACTGCATAAGCCATTGCCTTATCGATTAACAGCTCCGGAAGTTTTGCAAACGGTACTTTCGCAATACGCAGCTTCTGACCTTTTGTAAACTTCTCAAGTTCCATAACGTCTGTAAATACAGGCTGGAGAATTTCTTCTTTTTTATTTTTGAGATACGGAATATTGATCTTCTTAGGATCTTCAGGATCTACATTCATAGCAACCAGATATTCGGATTTCTTCAGGTTTACGATCAGTTCTTCCTCAAGCTCACGAAGATTTCCATGCTGATCCTTCTCTACCGGACGGCGGAGTTCCTGCATAAAGTAAATGCCGGAAAGCTCCAGTGTAGGATTCAGAAGCGGTCTCTTAGCCGGCTCAATCTTGCTCATATCTGCCTGTTTTGCAATATCAGGAAGATCAATCTCAATCTTATCTTCACCATCTACCCATACAACTGTATTTACGCCAATTGCATAGAAAGTTCCATATAATCTGGGATAATCCTTCTTGGTAAATTTCATACCCATAAGAAGAACCTTTTCTTCCAGCATTTTTTTGCCGAATTCTTTGATTCCTTCTTCTGTTGAAAAAATCCATGCCTGATCATTAAATGTCTCTTCATCACATTTCACATACGGAAGCTTTGTAGCCTGTGAATATGCCACAAAAATCTCCTCTCTGGTCTGTAATTCTTTGATTGCTTCTTCTTTGCTGATTCCCATGCTCTTATCCTCTCTGTCTCATTTCTTTTATGATCTTCTGTATTTTCTTATCTACATAATTTCTGTTCATAAATTTCCCCTGCTGTCCGGAGTTCGATTACGTTTCTGTTTTACAGCACTGTTTTATTTTATAACAGATTACATAAAAAGTAAAGAAAATAGCCTATATTATTTATGCAAAAACATTTACAAAAAAATCAGAAAACAGTCCGGTCTGGTTTTAAACCTTTCTGTTTTCTGATTTGTTTTACAGTAATCATCCAAAATACATTTTTTCTGAAACTGCAGCACCTCAAAATTATTTATGCTTCATCAATTGCCTTACCAATATCATGGCGCATATATTTATTTGCAAATGTGATCCACTCTGTGGCTTCATAGGCATTTTTTCTTGCTTCCTTCAGGTCTTTTCCTGTAGCTGTAATTCCCAGGACACGACCTCCGTTGGTTACGATCTGACCATCTTTTAATTTGGTTCCTGCATGGAAACAATAATACCCATCCTTACCTTTGAAGTTCTCAAATCCGTACATTGGGATACCTTTTTCATATTTTACAGGATATCCATCACTTGCAAGTACTACGCACACTGCTGCATTATCCTCGAACTGAAGGTCTACCTGGTCCAGTGTTCCATTTACGCAAGCTTCCATTACTTCAATGATATCATTCTTCATACGTGGCAGGACTACCTGTGCTTCCGGATCTCCGAAGCGTGCATTATATTCCAATACCTTCGGGCCATCTGCGGTAAGCATAAGACCAAAGAAAATGATTCCCTTAAATGGGCGTCCTTCTGCAGCCATTGCGTCCACTGTCGGCTGATATACATATTTCCTGCAGAATTCATCTACCTCTTCTGTGTAGAACGGACTCGGGGAGAAAGTTCCCATTCCGCCCGTATTCAATCCCTGATCACCGTCCTGAGCGCGTTTATGATCCTGTGCGGATGTCATTGTACGGATAGTTTTTCCATCTACAAATGATAACACAGAGACTTCACGTCCTGTCATAAATTCTTCGATGACCATGGTATTTCCGGCATTTCCGAATTTCTTATCTTCCATGATCTCTTTTACGCCATCTTCTGCCTCTTTCAGATCCTGACAGATCAGTACTCCCTTGCCGAGTGCAAGACCATCAGCCTTCAGGACAATTGGAAATCTGGCTTCTGTGCGGAGATATTCCAGTGCTTTCTCAGGATCATCAAAATTCTCATATGCCGCTGTGGGAATATTGTATTTTTTCATCAGATCTTTTGAGAACGCTTTGGAGCCTTCAAGGATAGCTGCATTCTTTCTCGGGCCAAAGACTTTCAGACCACGTGCTTCAAATACATCTACCACACCGCCAACCAGAGGATCATCCATACCGATAATGGTAAGATCGATTGCTTTCTCCTGAGCAAAATCAGCAAGTTTCTCAAACTCCATAGCACCGATATCTACACATTCTGCAAGTTCTGCAATCCCTGCATTTCCAGGTGCACAATAAATTTTATCCACTTTCGGACTCTTTGAAACACTCCATGCAATGGCATGTTCTCTTCCACCGCTGCCTACGATCAAGACTTTCATTTTATTTTTGCTCCTTTATCTACTCTTCTGTATCAAATTCCTCTGTTTCTACTCTTCCATCCACCACTTTCACTTTGTCATTGGCAATAAGATTGATAGCTTTCGGAAGAATCTTCCACTCCGCTTTCTCCATAACACGTCTCTGAAGAACTTCCGGGGTATCATCAGATTTAATCTTTACGGCCTTCTGAAGAATGATCGGACCTGTATCTGTACCTGTGTCAACAAAATGTACGGTCGCACCTGTCACACGTACGCCTCTTTCCAGAGCTTTCTCATGTACATGCAATCCATAATAGCCCACTCCACAGAAAGACGGAATCAGTGACGGGTGGATATTGATGATCTTATTTGGATACGCTTCCACGATCATTGGAGGAATAGCCACAAGAAATCCCGCCAGAACGATAAGCTCTACACCACTTTCTTTCAGCTTCGCAAGAAGTGCCCTGTGAAATTCTTCTCTGTTCTCAAACTGTTTTGGGGAAATACATACAGCTTCTATGTTGTGATTCTTTGCTCTCTCCAGCGCATAAGCCTTCGGATTATTGCTGATAACCAGAGAAACTTCTGCATTTGTAATCTTTCCACAGTCAATGGCATCCAGGATAGCCTGCAGATTTGTGCCGCCTCCTGAAACCAGTACACCGACTTTTAACATAAAGTCACTCCTTTTTCACCTGCTTCGATACGTCCGACTACATATGGAGTATCGCCTGCTGCTTTAATTGCTTCCATTGTTTTATCAACATCTGCTGCATCTACGGCAAGAACCATTCCGAGTCCCATGTTGTAGGTGTTGTACATCATCTGTTCTTCAATGTTACCTTTCTCTGCAAGAAGTTTGAAGATTGGAAGTACCGGATAGCTGTTCTTCTCTACTACTGCACGTGTACCATCTTTGAGCATACGCGGAATGTTTTCATAGAAACCGCCACCTGTGATATGGCTGCATGCATGTACGCGGACACCTGCATTTTTGATGCTCTTTAATGCTTTTACATAGATTCTTGTCGGGGCAAGAAGAGCTTCACCAAGTGTTGTTCCAAGTTCATCATAGTAAGTATCAAGGGATTCTTTTGTCATATCAAATACTTTACGGACAAGCGAGAAACCGTTGCTGTGAACGCCAGTGGAAGCCATACCGATCAGGATATCTCCGGCTTTTAAGTCTTCTCCTGTGATCATATCTTTCTTATCGCAGACACCTACTGCAAAACCAGCCAGGTCATATTCATCTTCCGGCATTAATCCCGGATGTTCTGCTGTCTCACCACCGATGAGAGCTGCATCAGACTGTACACATCCTTCAGCCACACCGCCTACAATAGCCGCGATTTTCTCCGGATAGTTCTTTCCACATGCAATATAGTCAAGGAAGAATAATGGTTCTCCGCCTGCACATGCGATATCATTGACACACATGGCAACTGCATCAATTCCGATGGTATCATGTTTGTCCATGACCATCGCAAGTTTTACCTTTGTTCCACATCCGTCTGTACCAGATAAGAGTACCGGCTCTTCCATTTCTTTGATCTTAGCAAGGGAAAATGCTCCGGAAAATCCGCCCAGGCCTCCGAGCACCTCTTCGCGCATGGTTCTCTTTACATGTTCCTTCATCAGCTCTACTGATTTATATCCTGCTTCAATATCTACTCCAGCGGTCTTGTAATCCATAATTATCCTCCGTCTTTTACTCTCAATTTCAGATTGTTTTCTATTACCGTTCACTTCGTGTATAGTAATTATTTTTTAGTAATTTTTATATCCGACTTCCTGTAATCTTGCGTCTTTTGCTTCCACCTGTTCTTTTAATTCCTGGCTGTAAGCCTTTAATTTTGCAAGAAGTTCCTCATCTGATGTTGCAAGTATCTTAGCTGCCAGAAGTCCTGCGTTTGCGCCTCCGTTGATAGCGACTGTTGCAACCGGGATTCCTGACGGCATCTGTACGATAGAATAAAGGGAATCTCTTCCTCCCAGAGAAGTGGTGTGCATAGGAATTCCGATAACCGGCATCGGGAAGATTGCTGCGCACATTCCCGGCAGATGAGCTGCCATTCCTGCACCTGCAATGATTACTTTAAAGCCTTTTTCCTCTGCTGTTTTTGCATATTCAAAAAAGACATCCGGTTCCCTGTGTGCGGAAATGATCTTTATCTCGTAATCAATTCCCAGTTTCTCCAGAATGTCTGCTGCTTTGCTCATGATCGGCATATCTGAGTCGCTGCCCATCACAATTCCTACTTTTGCCATGATTATTCTCCTTTTCTTCTCAAGTATTCTCAGACAGACCAGATTTTATCTGTCCGGGACTTTGTTTTTATTTTATTGATAAAAAAAGTACGGTCAGAAAAGATTTTATCAAAACCCTCTCTAACCGTAGATTCTACTAAGATTCCCTTTTTCTGTCAATAAAATTAATGCAAAGAAATATTTTAACGAACTAATAAATTTTTTTGTATTCCGAACTTAATAGGAAAATGCCTTTATTCCCCAAACGGCTCGTTCAGAGCTTCCGTACCCGGAAGGACAAATCTTCCATCTTCAATAATAGAGATCATATCCCCCTCATCATCAATCGTACGGATGCTTCCCAGTTCGTCATATGGAATCGTAATATCTGTGTGACATCCATAATAAGCAAGGCTGACGTCTTCTTTTCGCATCTCGGAAATCTCATTGTCCCTTGCGATGATCTCTTTACCATCCGGATTATAGACCGGAGTATCTTCTGACCAGCTGTAACAGGTATCACCAACTGCAAAATGCGGTCCCATTTTCTCCGCGATCAGAATCGGAAGTTTGTCTGCGATATTATATTTCTGCGCTGCCACATAAGCTGTTGTATTAGTTCCGATCGCAAATTCTCCCATTGCAAGTTTCGGATGATGGAACAGAATATTATCTTCAATATATTTACGGTTCTCTTCCTCTGTTTCAAAATTAGAACAGCTGTAATCGATCACCTGTCCGCAGTCAAACACAAGCTTCAGGTCACAAAACTGCAGTCCGTTAAGATATACTTTTGAAACATGAAGCATTCCGCCTGTTCCTGCAAGCACCGGTGAAGTAAATACTTCACCCAGAGGAATATTTACATCTGCCACACAGTTCTCAAAATTTGTCTGTGTTTTCGCATCTGTTAATGTATGAAGATGAATGAGCAGATCTGTCTCATTCTCTCCCTTTCCCTTGATTTCCACCCATTCACAGGTATCAAGAGTATCTATGATCGTCTGCTGGATCTTCTGATATTTCTTATAATCCAATGTATTGATCTTTACGATCTCACGGAAAATTTCCGGAAAATCCTCCCCGATCTCAGGTATCGGATAAGCAATGATCGTAAAACTTCTTTCCTCACCTTTGATATAACGATTTGTGATTTGACCGGATTCATTGTCCAGTTCCAGCTGAAGCTTCTGCTGTGCTTCTGTAAACGCCCAGCTTTCCGGTTTACTTACCGGTGAAAACGGCTTCTCTCCAAATGTCTCGATCACAGCCGGTCCGCCATGTACATCTGCCAGATCTGCATATTCATCATAAGAAGTCTGCATGGCACGAAGTTTACGCTTTACAAAATCCGGATCCAGAAACAGCGCACTGTCCTGTCTGTGGTCATAATCAAACTGCGGATTTGCAATTCCTCCTGTAAATCCATTTCTGAACTGATTCCGTCTGTTCACCGCATGAAGTGCATGGCGGTAAATAACCGTCTGCAGCCCCATCTCCCGGAACTGAAGAACAGCCGCTTTTACCATACGCTCAAAGCCAAGATGATAACGTATATTAACCGTTTTCTTCTTTGTAATATCTTTTCTTCCTGTGATGAATCCCATCCGATAGCCTTCTGTATAAGTACGTGCCATCTCATCAATTTCCCTCTGGGAAAGTGAATTCATAAATTCTGCTGTTTTCAGTTCATTTTCCGATACATATTCGCCGGACTGATACAGATAACTCAGATCGCTCAGATCCGAATCCATGATCATTTCAACCACAAAATTATTCTCAGGATCAATCGCCTCTCTGATCCGATTTTCCACCATATCCTGGCAGTAGTCATTCACATAGGAAACGAGAATTTCTTTCACCTGTTTCTCAGCAGGAATTTCTTCCTGCGTAAATGCAGAATAGATTTCCAGAAACAATTCAAGTACAACCGTAAGATCCCATGCTTTTTTTTCAAACGCATAAGCAATCGTGCCATAAAGTTCTGTATAAAGAAAGGTAAATACTTTTCCGTATTCTCCCAGCATTTTCTGTGCATATGCAGGATTTCCATAAGAATTTTCATAATTTTCGGGCAGAATATCCTGATATAATTCATGATTCTGTTCCTGAAGTTCTTCAAGATTTTTCCCCGCAATTCCATGGTCCATCACATGAATCACCTGCTGTAAAAACATTGCTTCTTTTGTAAAAAAATCGCAGTACGGTTCTTCTGCCATTTTCTCGTCCGGTATCTGAGCGATTCTTTCTTTCGCCAGTTCATACCGTTCCATAACCCATTCGTCCAAACTATATTTCTCCTTTTTCTATCAGACTTCCCTGTTAATCAGCCGGAAATTCCCATCAGAAAGATTCCCAGCCATCCGATCATTATGATTCCGTTTGCAATAGAGCCGATCATACCTGCTTTGTGTGTCCGGTTTTCTTCTGAAAAGCTTTTCAGTCCCATCGCAAATCCATATACAGACAGAAGCATTGCGCAAAGACTGATCCCGCCTACAATATATCCGTATTGTCCCTGCAAAAAAAATGCCAGCAAAACTGCAGTCACAAATAAAACCAGTGAAACAGCCGCCAGCACTGCTGACAGTTTTCCCTGCTGTGCCTCTCTTTTCTTTGCAAACGCATATCTATATCTTTTTGCCATAAATTTTTCTCCTCAGGTGATCGCAGATAAAAAAAAGCAGATATCCCAGAGCCGCCCCTGCTGTATTCAATATCATATCATCTACGTCAAAGCACCCAACCTTTGTAATAAGCTGGATGACCTCTACCGTAACACTAAGCCCAAATCCTGCCAGTACGATCAGCCATCCGCTTCTCATTTTGTCCAGAATAACCGGCAGTATAAATCCAAATGGAAGAAAACCAATTACATTTCCAAAAAGATTTGTAACTACCGCCATAAGTCCAAGCTGTTTCCTGTATACCCAGAAACGCCTTATCTCAACAAACGGTATCAGATTATATCTGTACTGTCTTTCTTCCATTGCTGCTCTTCCGTATTCTTCTGAAAAGAACAGAAAATAAATCAGTGCCAGAACATACAGGATAAACAAAATGGTTCCCAGTGTCCGTATGATATGCTTCGTTTCTTTTTTCAATGTTTTCTCCTGTTTCTGAAGCCTTTTATATCAATATCTCTGATTTCTTTTTCAGCAGTCTTGCACCGTTTACGATCATCATGATCCCTGTTACGATTCCCGTTGCCAGTACAATGATCCCGACTGTCAGACTGCAGGCTCCTGTGGAAGACATGGTTTTATAAATTTTTTCGTTCATAATCGTCCTCATCAGTATCATGATCTGCTTTCGCAGATCATGATATCTTATTTATAAATCGCTGTTACCTGTATTTGCTTATTTTGCACCGTACTGCTCATAATATGCGTCGATTGCGGCTTTCAATGTATCGTCAATGATTACTTTTCCTTTATATTCTTTATTATAAAGATGTTCAATGACCTCTTTCATTGTAACAATCGCATTTGTTTCAAACCCATAAAGGTCATGGACTTCGTCAAGGGCACACTTCACGCCGCCTTTTCCGACTTCCATGCGGTCCAGAGAAACCATAAGACCGACGATTTCCACATCAGCCGCACCTTTTACCTTCGGTACTGTCTCTTCCATGGATTTACCGGATGTTGTTACATCTTCGATCATCACTACACGATCGCCGTCTTTTAATTTACTTCCGAGGAAGCTTCCCTTATCTGCACCATGGTCTTTTTCTTCCTTACGGTCTGAACAGTAGCGGATTTCTTTTCCATATAATTCGCTGAATGCAATTGCAGTTACAACACTTAACGGGATTCCCTTATATGCAGGTCCAAAAAGCACATCGAAATCATCGCCATATTTATCATGAATGGCATGTGCGTAGTACTCACCCAGTTTCTTTAACTGAGAACCTGTCACATATCCGCCTGCATTCATAAAAAACGGGGACTTTCTTCCGCTTTTAAGGGTAAATTCTCCGAATTTCAGAACTTCACTGTCTACCATAAATTCAATAAATTCCTGTTTATACTGTTCCATCTTATGTTATGCCTCCTGTATCTGTTTTATTTTACAATACCAACCATCTCTTTTACGGAATTGAATCCATTCTTCTTCATATACGCTTCAATTCCATCGATCACTTCCAGTGTCACTGCCGGATTGTGGAAATTTGCCGTACCCACAGATACTGCGCTGGCTCCTGCAAGAATAAACTCAATTGCATCCTCTGCGCAGGAAATTCCGCCCATTCCGATGATCGGGATATTGACTGCCTGTGCAACCTGATAAACCATACGGACAGCAATCGGTTTCACGATCGGTCCGGAAACACCACCGGTTTTATTTGCAAGCGCAAAAGTCTTCCTGTTGATATCAATCTTCATTCCTGTCAGTGTATTGATCAGGGATACCGCATCTGCACCGCCTGCTTCCGCACCTTTTGCAATCTCTGTGATATCTGTGACATTCGGTGTTAACTTCATGATCACAGGCTGTTTTGCAATCTTTTTGATCTGAGCGGTAAGTTCCTCTACATGATGTGCATCCTGACCAAATGCAAGGAATCCTGCGTTTACATTCGGGCAGGAAATATTAATCTCCATCATATCAATTGGCTGATCTGCCAAACGTTCCACCACTGCCAGATATTCTTCCGGCGCATGACCGCATACATTTACAATGATCTTTGTATCATACTGTTTCAAAAAAGGAATATCCCTCTCACAGAAAAGATCGATACCAGGATTCTGCAGACCAATCGCATTCATCATGCCTCCGTAAACTTCAGCCACACGCGGAGTCGGATTTCCGACCCACGGGACATTGGCTACGCCCTTGGTTGTCACTGCTCCCAGCTTATTAATATCTACATAATCAGCAAATTCTGCTCCTGAACCAAAGGTTCCGGATGCCACTGTTACCGGATTTTTCCACTCTACGCCGGCAATATTTACACTCATATCCATCAGATTTCCACCTCCGTAGAAAGAAATACCGGGCCATCCTTGCAGATTCTCTTATTATTCACATTGCTATGTGCATCTTTTTCTCTGGATTTGCACACACAGGCAAGGCAGGCACCGATTCCGCATGCCATACGTTCCTCCAGGGAAATATAACATTCAATCCCATTTTCTTCGGCATATTTCTTGATTGCACGAAGCATCGGAGTTGGTCCGCAGGCATAGATCACGTCCGCTTCCAGAGCATTCTCTCTGATAGCATCCATAACATTGCCCTTTGTTCCCACACTGCCATCCTCTGTGGCAATATAAAGTGTTCCCGCCGCCTCAAATTCCTCTCTGAGGAACGTATGACAGTCCCTGTATCCTGCAATGATCTGTTTTTTCTCACATTTCATCTGCTTTGCAAGTTCCAGGATCGGAGGAACACCGATTCCACCACCCATAAGGAAAACTTTTTTCCCCTCAGCCTTCTCTACAGGAAAACCATTTCCCAGAGGTCCCAGTACCGGAATGGTATCTCCGGCTTTCATCTGTGAAAATTCATCGGTTCCGGTTCCCTGTCCGGTCACTCTGTAAACCAGATGAAGACGGCCATTTTCTTTGTCAATCTCACAAAGACTGATCGGTCTGGGAAGAATTTTGGATTTATCATTTGTATAAAGAGATACAAACTGTCCCGGTTTCGCATCTGCTGCAATTCTGTCAGTCTGGATCCACATACTGTAAATGCCTGCACCAATGCTCTCCTGACTTACAACAGTGCAGATTTCTCTTGTCTTTTCGCTCATTTCATGCCTCCTAGCGATTGTTTAAAGCAGTACTGATGTCTTCGATCATATCTTTTACCGCCTGGCGGGATGCATCTGCATAATTTAATTCACCAAAGGAAGCATATTTTTCCTGTTTGTAAGCTGCAATGATTCCTCTGGAGGAATTGACGATTGCACCAAGTCCGTCTTCATTAAAGAAATGAACAAGATCGGCACCTTTTCCGCCCTGTGCACCATATCCCGGTACCAGGATGAAGGTTTTCGGCATGATCTTACGGAGAGTTTTTCCCATTTCCGGATAGGTTGCACCTACTACAGCACCTACATAGCTGTATTCATTTCCCATATGTGATTCTCCCCACTGGGCAACCTTCTCTCCAACCCACTCATAAAGCGGACGTCCGTCAATGATTCTGTCCTGAAACTCTCCGCTGGACGGATTGGATGTTTTTACGAGTACAAAAAGCCCTTTGTTCTCTTCTTTACATACATCGATAAACGGGTTGACACTGTCAGATCCCATATATGGATTGATTGTCGCAAAATCTTCGTCAAAACCTGCGATTCTGTTACTTCCCACCTGAACTTTACCCAGATGTCCGACTGCATATGCAGCAGATGTGGAACCAATGTCACCTCGTTTGATATCTCCAATAACTACCAGACCTTTTTCTTTGCAATAATCAATGGTGTTCTTATATGCCATTAAGCCCGGAATACCAAACTGCTCATACATTGCGATCTGTGGTTTCACTGCAGGGATCAGATCGCTGATCGCATCAACGATTCCTTTATTATACTGCCAGATAGCTTCTGCTGCTCCCTCTAATGTTTCCCCCAGTTCAGAAAAAGCTTTCTTCTGAATATGCTGCGGGATATAGTTGAGCATCGGATCCAGTCCTACTACGATAGGAGCGTTTGTTTTTTTAATGTTTTCAATAAGTTTGTTGATCATGAGTCTTTCCTCCTGAATATTGATATGGTATTTTTATGCATTCTGGTATACAACTTTTCCATCACAGATTGTATAGAGAATTTTTCCCTTTACTTTCCATCCGTCAAATGGTGTGTTGCGTCCTTTGGAAGCAAATTCATTTTTATCTATTTTATATTCGTGATCAATGTCTGCAATGACAATGTCTGCCGGATGTCCCTTCTGAAGTGTACCTCTGTCACTTCCCAGAATCTGTGCTGGGTTCCAGCTCATTTTCTCAATAAGCTGTGAGATTGTAAGAATTCCAGTTTCTACAAGTGCAGTATAAGACAATGCAAAGCTTGTCTCAATTCCCACAATGCCAAAAGCCGCATTCCGGATAGAGCCTGTCTTCTCCGGCACTGCATGAGGTGCATGATCTGTACTGATCACTTTAAAGGAACCATCCTTCAGTCCTCGGATCAGTGCATCTACATCTTTCTTCGTACGAAGAGGAGGGTTCATCTTATAGTTTGGATCATCACATTTAATATCATCGGAAGTGAGGATAAAATGATGCGGGCAAACCTCTGCTGTGATATTGTCCAATCCCTCTTCCTTCACAATCTCCATCATCTTCGCAACACCTTCTGTGGAACAATGGCACAGATGCAGTCTTGCCCCTGTCTCTCTGGCAAGAAGAATATCTCTCGCTGCGATCACATCCTCAACTGCATTGCAGATACCTGGCAGACCAAGTCTCCGCGCATTCTCATCCTCATTCATACATCCATCACCGCGCAGATCAATATCCTCACAGTGAGCAAAAATCGGAACATTGAATTTCTCTGCCACTTCCATAGCTTCTTTGCAAAGTCTGGTATTCATAACAGATTTGCCGTCTTCAGATAATGCCGGGATTCCCGCTTTTACCATTCCTTCGATATCAGAAAGTTCCTGTCCCTTCTCCCCCTGCGTAATGGCACCTGCCTGGAGCACATGAATGCCGGCAAGCTGTTTTGCCTTATTATACACATAATTTACACGATCCGGACTGTCAATTACCGGTGTTGTATTCGGCATTGCAACAACCGTTGTCACACCACCTCTTGCAGCAGCCCGGGAACCTGTCTCTATATCCTCTTTCTGTGTCTGTCCCGGATCTCTGAAATGAACGTGAAGATCGATCAGTCCCGGCATTACCAGACATCCCTTCGCATCTATTACTCTGTCGCTTTTATCTTTTATTTTAAGTTTCTCACCGATCTCGGTGATCACGCCATCTTCCAGATAAATATCGCCTTTTTTATCAGTGTCAGTAGCCGCATCTACGATACGTCCTCCCTGAATCAGAATACCCATGCAATTCTCTCCCTTCGTTGTCGTTTGACAATAACTTTCTGATATACATAATACACGAAACTTCTTCTTTTATAAAGCCTTTTTTTACTGATGTGCAGTCTTTTTTGCTTGACAATTCAAAATGCGGGAGATATAATCAGTTCATATCTGGATTATTTAATGTATAGTCACTGGTTTTTAGAGATTATATAACAGTATATAATCTGTAAAATCTGGTGATTTTTTTATTTGCCAGAAACTATATAATTTTTTTATTTTTTATGGAGGTAACAACATGAACAAGGGAACTGTAAAATGGTTCAACGCAGAAAAAGGTTACGGATTTATCACTGGTGAAGACGGTGCAGACGTATTTGTACATTTCTCCGCTATCAATGGTGAAGGATTCAAATCCCTTGAAGAAGGACAGGCTGTAACATACGACTTAACAGAAGGTGCTCGTGGTATGCAGGCTGCAAACGTTACAAAATTATAATTTATAATTTTTGTTAACGCGAGAGGATTGAATTCCGCACTTTTCTATACGGATTAAACCTCAAAAAAATCCCCGGATCATCCGGGGATTTTTTATTGCTTTTCTTCTGTGAATCCATCAGAGATTCAATTTCTATTTAGCATCTGCGCTGTCTGCATCCGTTGTTGAATCTGCTGTTTCTGCAGCTTTATCGTCTGCTACATTTGTATCATCTGCTTCTTCAGATTTATCTGCGGTTTCCGTTTCAGAATCATCTGCGGTTGTGTCTGCTGCATCAGCATCTTCACTGTCTGTATCAGTGGAAGCTGTTGTATCTTCTTCCTCCGCTGTATCTGCATCAGTGCTGTCTGTACCATCGGATGCATCTGTTGACAGATTCGAAATGTAATTGTCAAGTGCAGTAGTATCCATTACTGTATTCTGAACCACATTCTCTTTGGCTCCTGTCACTTTTACATATGCAGAATAACCAATCCATGCAACAATCACAACACAAATGAATGCCCAGGCAAACATTTCCAGTCCAAAAAGTACTTTTTCTTTTCTGTCTGTTTTGTTATGCAGTCCTTTTCTGGCCTTATAAGCATCGACTTTCTTCTGGCTCATGATAGATCTCCTTTGCATCAATATTTCGTATTTTCTGATTATAGCACACTTTACTGCAAAAGAAAACAATTAGTTTATACTGCAACGATCACTCCGCCGTCATTTGCATACATAGAACTTACACCCGCTGTATCAAGGACTACGATCTTTGCAAGTTTCATTCTCTCTTCAAAAGCCTCTTTGAGCACCTGTGCTCTTGCCGGACAATTGCAGTGACTGATGGCAAGAACCTTCTCTGCACTGTCCGGAGTTTTCTCGATTACCTGCTCTACAAGCTTGATCAGAGCACGATTCATGCCTCTTGCCTGATCCAGCTGGCAGATATTTCCATCATCCGTAGAACCCATGACCGGTTTGATTTTCAATGCACTGGCCACTAACGCTTTCACTTTGCTCAGACGGCCGTTCTTTCTCAAAGTATCAAGATTCTCAAGTATAAAAAATGTATGCTGTCCTTCAATATAATGTTCCACAGTTGAAACAACTTCTTCAAAACTCATCCCTGCTTCTTCGCATTCCTGTATCTTCATTCCGATCAGGCTTTCCCCGATGGATGCGGAACGTGAATTAAACACATGTATTTTTTTATCCGGATGGTCTTCCATAATAAGATCTCTGCCAAGCAACGCACTGTTATAGGAACCACTCAGCTCAGAAGACAAAGTCACTGCATAAATATGCTCAGCCTCGCAGTCATATGCTCTCATATATCTCTCAGGTGACGGGCAGGCTGATTTCGGACATTCCGGGCAGGCTGCCACTTTATCAATAAACTCTGCCTGATTAAATGTTTCATCATCTATGATCTGTTCAGCTCCTACCATCAGAGTCAGTGGAATGGATTCAAAACATTCATCTTTCTTCCATTCGTCCAAAAGTTCTCCACAACTATCTATGATAATCTTATATCTCAATTATATCGTCCTCTTTTCCATTATATGTAGTATTCAATACCAGATATATCTTATCACACCGCTTTACGTTTGAAAAGACTTTTTAATAAAAACACTGTTCTTTTTTTCAAAAGTGCTTTATAATAAAAAGACGCTTCCCGCAAAGTGCAGGAAGCGCTGCCTAATCCACAAAATATGTTCAGAAATATGCAGCAATCCAGAAGTATTTTTTTAATTCTGAACAGCTGTAAATCATGTTATCAGAGAGGTGTTGTATGCTTGCTTTAAAAATTACTGATGTAAAAGATTTTATGAATAAACTCCTGATCGGTGAGGTATTTGACCGTTTTTCTCTTGTCGAGGCATCTGTGACAACCTTCAACACTTTTACCATAAACGGAAAACTTCATTACGATTTCTTTGATACTGACACAAAGGCTGCTTTTGAGGAGAATTCCACAGAATATTCCCTCTGGCATGATGTAAAACCTTATTGTTTTTCTATCATACGCGGCAGACGCACACCTTTGAATTTCAGGATTGTATTTGAACTTTCTCATGATCAGACACAGTCGTTGTTAAAAAATGAACGGCATATTGCAGATATTCCTGTGCAAAGCTTTTATCTGAATATCCAGTACAAGAACCAGTCCCTTTTATGTACAACAGGTGTTTCTTATACTTCATTCAGTCCGGATAAACGTCTGGAACATCTCTGGGATGATTCCATGACTGTTTTTCTCTCCAGTCATCACATTCCCTGTGAGAAATTATGAGTAGATTCTGTTATCAGTCTTTATCCGAATAACGCAGATAATAGACCAGAATATCTATAAACTCACTGTTCGTCGGTTTATCTGCCATTGTACATCCTGCCATTTCTTCCAGTGTATCCTTATGATTCATCCAACATAAGTTTACCAGTGTTCTTATGTTGTGTTCTACATTAGACGGCGTTGATTTATATTTTCTTGCAATGACCGGATAAATATCTTTGGTGACTTTTACCGGTCGCTCATAAATTTTCTGTGCCATTTCTACTGCATCCACAACATAATAATATCCTTTATACTTTGATGTTGCACCCAATTTTCTAATAACTCCATAAACTGCACTCATACATCGTTCCTCCTGTAACTTCCATAATCTGTGTTTTTACAGATTTGGATATCTCATTTATTTACACACATTTCTCTATAAGTAAATGAAAGTCACGATATTGGCTGCCCGGAAGCACCATTGCAGTCACTATTCTCTGTAACCCGTTATATTTTATGCGGATTCGGCATATTCATTAAAATATCGGCAACTTAATAATAGGAATTCATAAGACATTTGTCAATACCAATGTAATTGTTTTCCACAAAAATAAGGAGCAAAAGTTATTCTCCGCTCCTTATTTGATATTCTGCTATTCTGACAGGCGTATCTGTCCTCTCATTGATCTGCCGGCAAATTGCCTGCTTTCTATCTTATTTTGCAATCATCAGCAAAATTTCATTGCTTCTCTGAACAAATCTGGTCATTTCGTCCGGTGAAAGCTGTTTATGGCTCATCATCGCAAGGTCATACAACTGTTCACAGATAAGCGGAGCCTTGTCAGATTCCTGATTCTCTGCCAGATATTTAACCAATGGATGATTCGCATTCAGAACCAGTGTTTCCTGTCCGCCAAACATATTCGGATCCATTCCATACATATTATACATCTTCATCATATCCTGCATACGGCGGCTCTCTTCGGAAAGAGTCATCATTGCTGATACATTTTCATTTTTCAGATTCTCAACATGTACTTCCAGTTTATCTTTATTAAGGCTCTTGCGGAAAAGTTCTGTCAGTGCTTTGACAGTTTCTTCATCGGCAGTACCCTCACCCTTCATTTCTTCGGTCAGATCCGCATCAATACGCTTAAACTGTACTTCCTGATGTTTCTGCTCAAGACTGGAAATAAATGCACTGTCAATATTATGTTTCAGGATAACGGCATCTTTTCCTGCTTCCTTAAACATATTGATATACTGACTCTGCTGAACTTCATCAGTTACATAGAAAATTACTGTCTTCTCAGGTTCTTTCGCTTCCGCATTGTCTTTGTTTTCAGACTCTGCTGCATCTTCTTTCTTTTCTTCTGTCTGAGCCTCAGTTTCTTCTGTTTCTTTTTTATTCTCTTCAATGCAGTCCTTTAATGTGAGATATTTGCCATCAAGATTCTTAAAGAGTACATAATCTCCCATTTTCTCTGCAAACTTAGCATCTTTAATACAGCCATATTTAATAAACGGGCTGATATCATCCCAGTATTTCTCATAAGATTCTCTGTCAGTCTTGCACATTCCGGTAAGCTTATCTGCCACTTTTTTGGAAATGTATTCAGAAATCTTCTGTACAAATCCGTCATTCTGCAATGCACTTCGTGACACGTTCAATGGAAGATCCGGACAATCGATCACACCTTTCAGAAGAAGCAGGAATTCAGGAATTACTTCCTTGATATTATCTGCGATAAATACCTGATTGTTATAAAGTTTGATCGTTCCTTCAATGGAATCATACTCTGTATTGATCTTCGGGAAGTACAGGATACCTTTTAAATTAAACGGATAATCCATATTCAGATGTATCCAGAATAACGGTTCCTTATAATCCATAAATACCTTGCGGTAGAATTCCTTGTATTCATCATCTGTACATTCATTCGGATGCTTCATCCAGAGCGGATTAATATCACTGATGGAAACCGGACGTTTATTGATCTTTACTTTATCCTTTGCAGGAGAAATTTCAACAACTTCCTTTTCACCTTTATCATTTTCTTTTTCTTCTGTCTTTGCTTCCTCATGAATATGTTCAACAACTACATCATCGTCTCTTAACTCAGATTCATCAATTGTCTCATATTCCTGAGGTGCATTTGCTTTGGAAAGGTAAATATGAACCGGCATGAAGGAACAGTATTTCTCAAGAATCTCACGCATACGGTACTCGTTTGCAAATTCCAGGCAGTCTTCATTCAGGAACAGGGTGATTTCTGTACCAATCGTATTCTTGTTACCTTCCTGGATATCATATTCTGTTCCACCATCGCAGGACCAGTGTACAGGCTGTGCACCTTCTGTATAGGAAAGTGTATCAATATGCACTTCATCCGCCACCATAAATGCAGAATAAAATCCAAGTCCAAAATGACCGATCATCTGATCATCTGTAGTTTTGTCTTTATATTTCTCAAGAAACTGAGTTGCACCTGAAAAAGCAATCTGGGTAATGTATTTCTCTACTTCATCAGCAGTCATGCCAATACCATTATCGATGAATTTCAGAGTTTTCTCATCGGGATTAACAATTACCTGAATCTCCGGTTTGTATCCTTCCGGAAAAGTATATTCTCCCATTACTTCCAGTTTTTTCAGTTTAGTGATCGCATCACATCCGTTGGAGACCAGCTCTCTTACAAAAATATCATGATCGGAATATAACCATTTCTTGATGATTGGGAAAATATTTTCACTGTTAATTGATAAATTTCCATGTTTTACAGCCATGCTGTCCACACTCCTTTTTGTTTTTAATCATTTGCCGCAACTTTATCTGTCAATATACTGCATTCTTACCTGCTCTGCCTCCTGAGCCAAAACTATCCTCTCCTGTTTATCCTTTGAAATAGCTTTTGACTCCTGTAAGTTGCTTCTCTGAAAGATATAGTAATACCATTTATTCCAAAAGTCAAGAAAAAATTAGCACTCACTAAAAATGAGTGCTAATAATTTTATATTTTACATATTCCCCTGTATTTTTTCTTCAGATAACTCTTATTTCTTTCGTCTTTTGTATACCACAACTCCCACAATACATCCCGCTGCAATCGCCAGAATAATCACAAACGGTGTGATATTAGTCGTATCTCCTGTCTTTACCGCTGTTTTCGCACTTGCTCCATTCGGCTGCGGAGTCGGAGTTGCAGTTACAGTCTGCGCCTGTGTAATACTGAAATTCACCTGTTTAGTATCCTGCTCCCCTGTATTCTTCCATTCACTTCCATTATACTTCTGACGGTCAAATGTAACTGTCAATGTGTAGGTTCCGGCCTTCGTAATTCCAAATGCAGCAGTATAAGGTGCACTGCTCCAGCTATTTGTATTGATCACTTTCCAGTTATACGGTACATAGCGGACATCTCCCTTTCCCGGACTTTCATTGTCCATACCCGCTCCGACTGCTGTAAATGTAATCTTTGACTGTGTTGTGTATCCATCTGAACTGATTCCTGTAATCTTATTATCTGTCGGATCTGCAATTTTCGCCTTGCGGGCAGCTTTAACCGTAAACTGAACTTTCACTTCTGCACTGATCTGCTGTTTATTATCAATCACAACTGACTCTGTATAGGAGCCGGCCTTTAAACCCTCCTTCGGGCGGATTTTAAATGTACAGCTCTCCCCCGGTGCAAGCTCTGTGGCTGAAAGTTTCCCGATTTTAAAGTTTTTACCTGACGGTGCATTTAAAGTTACATTTGTATTCCCCTCATTCGTCACTGTAACTTTCTGCGCTTCCGGTGCCTCACTATATCCTTCTTTTGCTTTTCCAAAATTCAGTTCTTCCGGTGTTACGGATAATTTATAAATCTTTTTCACTTCCGAAACAGTCGCAGAAGCTTTGATTGTTGTCAATACATCCTCCTGTCCTTCCGAACTGGTCTGGGCTATCTGAATACTGTCCAGGTAATTGCCGACTTTCAGACCGTTCACCGGTACTGCTGTAAATGCAGCAGAATCTCCCGGCTCCAGCACTGATGCCGAAAGTTCCCCAATATCAAAATACTCTGCATATGGCTGCATCAGCGAAACAGTTGTATTTCCTGTATTGGTAAGTGTAATGGTCGTCGCTTCAGGAGTATCATAACCTTCCTTCAGATCATCATAACTGAAAGATTCCGGATCTGCCTGAACTGCTGTGATCTGTTCCTGTTCTGCCTCTTTTACAGATACTTCCGCAGTTACCTGCGCTGCCACTTCCGAATCCTCTTCACTTTCAAATATCAGGGTATCACTGTAATCCCCCTTCGTCAGACCGGTTTTTGGCTGTACCATGAACATAAGAGAATCACCTTTTGCAATCTGTATTCCTGATACAGCTTCACTTCCATCTTCGTTCATCACCTCAAAATAATCTGATTTCGGTATCTTTAAAGTGACAGTTCCATCCCCTGTATTTGTTACGGTTACGGACAGTGTCTCATTGGCCTGTGTATAATTTTCTTCGATATCGCTGAAATTAAGACTTCCTGTATTTACCTCAAGAGACTGTGCCTCAAGAGATGCATCTGCATTGTCACCTGCCGATGGAGCCTCGCTGTCATCCGGCGTCTCTGTCGGTTCTGCAGAAGGCTCATCCGAAGGCTTCAGATCTTCGTCATCTGATGAATCATCCTCACCTTCAACTGCAATCTTCGCTTCAAAAGAAACCTCAATACCTTCTTCCGTCCGGTATGTGATCATATCATCATATTCACCCGGTTCCAGTCCTTCTCTCGGCTGTATCCATACGCTTACAGATTCACCTGCACTCAGCGGTTCTGTAATATCCTGAACCATAAAATGTTCCGGACTGATCTCCTGAAAATTCAAGTTCTCATTTCCGGTGTTCGTAATCTGCACATACTGTGCTTCCACATCCTCAAGATCACTCTTTACTGTTCCAAAATCACAAATCTGATCTTCGCTGTCCTCTACAGTGGCAATCGCTTCGTAAGTCTTTTGATCTTTCTCTGATCCATCTGTCTGCACATTTCCGTTCTCATCCACCTGCAGCTGATCTTCTGTATAAATTTTCATCTGGGAATCATCAGTACCTTCTGTTGTTTCCTCCGGCTGACCTTTTGTGTTCTGAGAGTCATCTTCCTGTTCATTCCCTGCATTCTGCTGTACATCTTCTGTTCTATCTACATCCTGATTTTCAGAATCCTGACTGCCTTCTGCATTATCTGCTGTTTCTTCCAGCTGTGCCTCCTCTGTTCCATCTGCCGTTTCTTCCAGCTGTGCATTCTCTGTTCCATCTGCCGTTTCTGTCTGCTGTGTATCCTCTGCTTCCTGTTCCACTGCTTTCGCCTCTTCTTCAGTTGCAGCTACCTCTAACGTCTTTGCAGTAAGAATACCTGTCAGTCCGCTTCCATCTACAGGGGTCAGATCAAGCACCAGTCTGCATCCCAGATCATCCTGAGTGATCGTATAGGTCTTCTCAGTACCTACCTGTGTTAACTCCTTCTCCCCTGTCTGTCTTGACCAGGAAAAAGTGAAATCTTCATCTGTAACCTCTTCCGGTGTAACCTTTGCATAATCTGCACTCACTACTACGCCTACAGCTGCCAGTCCCTTAATCTTAAGCTTACCGCCCAATTCTCCTGACGGAGCTGCCGCAAAAACCATGGATGGAATCATTGAAATAACCATCATCACAGTCATTACAACTGCAAGAAATCTCTTTCTCTCCATCTGTAGTCCTCCTTTTCATTTATAATAAGATTAGGCGTTTGCGAAACGCCAAAAGCCGCATAAATACGGCATTTTTTTGTTGTT